>DASRIZ010000283.1:0-3246 GCA_035649735.1 Blastocatellia bacterium
GCCGCCGAGAAAAAGGACCGCGGCGAACGCTGCGATCTGGAAGCCGGAATGGCCAAGCTGTTCGCGACGGAGACCGCTCAAGAGTGCTCGCTTGAAGCAATGCGCATCTTTGGCGGCAACGGTTATGCGAAAGACTTTCCGGTTGAGCGCTACTATCGAGACGCCCCGCTGCTGATCATCGGAGGGGGTACCAACGAGCTCCAGAGGCTGGTGATCGCACGCGGACTGCTAAAAAAATATTCAATCAATAACTAGCGGCTGGAATTGGAGGATCTATGCAATCTCACAGACGATCGAAAACTGTTCTGATTTCACTCTTCTTGGTCCTTCTCGCAACCACGCTCGCCCGCGGTAACGGATTCACCCTCGAGGAGGTGCTAAGCGCGCCGTTTCCTTCGGATCTAATCGCATCGCCCAAAGGAGATAAGATCGCCTGGGTTTTTAACACCGAAGGCAAACGCAATATCTGGGTGGCTGAAGCGCCCGGGTTTAAGGGGCGCCAATTGACCGGCTATGATAAGGACGACGGGCAGGACATAACCGAACTTGAGTTCTCTCCCGATGGGAGCTGGATCGCGTTTGTATACGGCGGACCTCCAAATAGCGACAACGACGTACCTAATCCAACCAGTGACCCGGCAGGCGCAAGGCAGGAAGTGCGCGTCGCCAACGCTCACACCGGAGCAGTGACCAAGATCGGGGAAGGGAGCAATCCATTCTTTTCGCCGCGCAGTGATCGCGTAATCTTTAGCCAGGATAACCATTTGTGGTGGGCGTCGCTGCCACCAGCTTCGACCGCGAAAGTCGCTACAGCAAAGTCCAACGGCGCCGCGAAGAAGATGTTTGAGATCCGCGGCTCGGTAGCTTCGCCGTCGTGGTCACCGGATGGCTCGCAGCTGGCATTTGTTTCATCCCGCGGCGATCACAGCTTCATCGGGATCTATGACCCCAAAGCCGCGAGCATTCGTTTCCTTGACCCGAGCATCGATCGTGATATCGAACCGCGATGGTCGACAGATGGCAAACGGATCGCCTGCATTCGTCTGTTCAATATCACCGAAGTTGTGTCCGTGGACCGCGAGCGCTTAGTGCCCTGGGCCATCAGGGTGATCGACGTCCAGACCGGGCGGGGCAAAGAGATTTGGAAATCCGGGAATGGGTGGATGGATTCATTCTCCAGGTTGCCGCTCGGGAACAGCATTCTTCAGTGGGCGGCGGGCGATCGTCTTGTGTTTGCGTCTGAGAAGGACGGCTGGGCGCACCTCTATTCCGTGCCCGCGACCGGCGGGCCGGAGACGGCGCTTACGCCGGGAAACTATGAAGTTGAAAACGTAGCCTGGTCTCCTGATCGGTCCTACGTTGTGGTGGCGAGCAACAACGGCGACATAGACCACCGGCACTTATGGAGAGTCAACATTGCCGGCGGGCAACCGGAGCAGCTCACAAGCGGCGACAGCATCGAGATGAATCCGTTGATTGTGAACTCGGGGAGGCAGGTTGCGTTCATGCATGCCACCGCAAACTATCCGATCCTTCCCTACATCGGTTCCTCCGAAGCGAAAGATTCGAAACAGCTGGCGCCACAAGCGCTGCCGGCCCGATTCCCGGCCAATCAACTGACCGAACCCGAACAGGTGTTGTTCAAGGCGGCTGATGGGCTGGAAATTCACGGACAGTACTTCAAACCAAAAGGCGTGACCGGCAAGGCGCCCGCGGTTGTTTTCATGCACGGTGGCCCGATGCGGCAGATGCTGCTGGGCTGGCACTACAACTATTACTATCACGACGCGTACGCCATGAATCAGTACTTGGCGAGCCGAGGTTACGCGGTGCTGTCTGTGAATTACCGGGCAGGGATCGGCTATGGACGCGCCTTTCGCGAGGCACGGCATCGCGGCGCGCGAGGCGCATCGGAGTATCAAGACATAGTCGCTGCCGGCAAGTACCTCAAGTCCAGAAGCGACATCGACGGGAAGCGAATCGGATTGTGGGGCGGTTCGTACGGCGGCTTCCTGACGGCCATGGGATTGGCGAGAGATTCGGATCTCTTTGCGGTCGGAGTGGATATACACGGAGTCCACGACTGGAGCGCGCGTGTGGGCCGCGCTCCGGGAGGCGGGTCGCCGGAATTGGTAAGGCTGGCTCGCGAGTCCTCACCAATCTCCTCGGTCGAGAAATGGAAATCGCCGGTGCTGTTGATTCATGGTGATGACGACCGCAACGTCGCTTTCAGTCAGACGGTCGATCTGGCGCGCAAGCTGCGAGAACACGGAATCCAATTTGAGGAGATCGTCTTTCCGGACGAGGTGCATGACTTCCTTCGTCACCAGAACTGGCTTCGCGCTTACCACGCGGCGGCGGACTTCTTCGATAGGAAGCTGAAATAGATCGACGTGCAATAGATGATAACCGCGTAGCGCTGTCCTATCGCATAGAACATGCAAGCTACTGATACGACACTGCTACGCGGTTGACAAACTTTTCTACACCGCAACTCTAATCCATCCACCACTTAGATTTTTTTGTTCCAACGGAAGAAAAGTCGCGCTGCTTGTGTCTAACAGTTATGGGGCACTATTCTGATACAACAGATGAAAGTTCGCGCATCCCATCCGGACGTCGAAGAACGAGAAACCGTTATTGCCGCTCAGCAGGGCGATCGCGACGCGTTCAAGTCTCTCTATGAGCGCTACCGCGACAGGGTCTACAACATCATCTTCTATTCAATCGGAGATGAGGTGCGGGCGGAAGACGTTTTGCAGATCGTCTTCGTGAAGGTCTATCAGGGGCTGCCGGGTTTTCGATTCGAGGCGAGTCTTTCAACCTGGATCTACAGGGTTGCTCTCAACGAATGCCTCAACCAGCAAAGAAGACGTGGTGCGCATCACGTTCCATTCGAAGCGCTGCTCGGCAGCGACGAGGAATTCGATGCCGGCGCTTCCGCTGATAGGCAGCATGCCGAAAGTGAGCGGCGCGAGATCATCCATCGCGCGGTGATGGAACTGTCCCCCAAGCTGCGAGCAGTGGTCGCGCTGAAGTATCTCGACGGGCTCTCGTACGAAGAGATTGCTTCGGTGCTCGAGTGCTCGCCCGGAACTGTCGCATCGCGATTGAATCGCGCACTCAATCAGCTGGAAGTTCGACTCAGACCGTTGCGACGGATTCTGTAACGAATCTCGGAGTACAAATCTATGAAATGTTTGCGATTTGACATACGCAGGACCTTCTCTCTTTATCTGACCGGTG
>DASRIZ010000284.1:0-36640 GCA_035649735.1 Blastocatellia bacterium
TTGAAAGCTGGTTAAAGATCTCCTCGTTTTCGTACGCTGCTCTAAGCGAAGGGTCTTCATCCTTCTGCGCCGAAACGCGAGTCAATGGCTGAGTGGAAAACACACCGACGAGAACCATCATCGTTAGTATGAGTCCAAGGCAAGCGGTCCTGTGGTTCATAGATCCTCCTGAGGGTGGGTCGATTAATAGCTGACACTACGGTGAAAAATACGGGAAATTGCGAAAGCAACGCTGATCCTCTGGTTGCCGACTTTTCAAACTCCCCCGAAGCGAAAGGCGACGATGTCCGGTGAGTAAACCGTTGTAAGGCCAGGGCTTCCAGGGTCATGGGTTTTAGAAACAACAGCGTTGAGCTCCGGCAGGCGCAACCCCACCCTCAGCTGCGAGGTAGATACACAGAGAGAGTCTTGTCGATGCGCCTACGATTGCACTATTGAAGCAACAGCGTTCCGGTTGTGCGGCTAGCGTGGACTAGATCGAAGGGAAGTATTGGCTACAACCTTTCCCCTGGACCGAACATCCCTCCGCGCCAGCTAGAGGCCGGCCGGAGCATACCTACAGTGTTAATGGAAAGTCAAACAAGGTGATTAATGGAGGAGGTCTGTCGCAGAACTGCGATTCCTGATGTAGCTATCTTATCTTAAATGTCTGCTTGCTTGCGTCTTCCGCCCGATCCCCCGCGGCATTGATGACCAAGATCTTCAACAAGGCTTTCTTCACAATGGGCAGACTATCAGGGACCGTCCATGTAAAGTGAGTAGTCTTACCATCCAGTAGAGGAGTGATCGCAACAAAGTTCTTTCCTTTGTCCAACGAGAGGAATATCTGCTGCACGAAGATTGGTAACCCCGATTCGGCCTGCCATTCGATTTCCACTTCGGCACCCCTTCTCACCTTACCACCGGAATTTGGGGAGAGGAGTGCAACGCGCGGCGCGCTCTGGTCGCTGATACGGGTGGCCTTGAAGGTGCCCTTCCGCGAAGGCGTCAGGGTGCCAGGATCTCTGAAGAATTCTACGTCGCCGGCAATCAAATCGGCCGTCTCAAACGTCCCTTTAAACACGAGCGTGCCTGGGTCGCGGCCGACGTTGCCGATTGGGAACTCAATTGTTCCTGAGATCGTGATTTGGATGCTGCCGGCAGCCTGAGTCCACTCCGCCTTGGATAGCTGAGCAGGCTCGACCAGATTCGAAACGGTATCCAGCAGCAGGTAGGTCCCATTGCCAGAGTCTTCGGCGTCAAAACGCAACGTATGATGAGACGTGTCGGAAAAGGAGAACTCTATCTGCCATCGACCGGCGACGCCGGCAGATTGCAAAGCGACCGGCAAAGAGGGATAGCTCTGAGATGCAATCACGAGGAACAGTGCTATAGTCGCTTTGATAACAGCCTCCTTGGCTTTTAGAAGTTGGACATCAACGATTGCTCCTGTTTCTCTTCTTACCGTTAGGATACCACCGCCTCCGCATCGGTCAACCTTGCTTCAGCCATAGTCGATAATAAAAAAGGGACTGAGCGTCGATCGATCGACCTCAGTCCCTAATGAGCTACTGAGTCACCGGGTCAGCATCACTGACAGACAGGAGTGTCGTCCAAAGTGTTCCGGTCTGTGATGGTGCAGCGTAACCTTCCCGGGGGTGACTGGATCGATGCGGTGCCGGCGTGTACAGCCTTATCGACTCGTCCAAGCACACGACGGTCAACCGGGTTGTGCTGCAATGTGAAGACGCAGCCCTGAATAGTCGACTTGCCCGTGCCGATATACGTCGTCCCCTGGCAACAGAAGCGATATTGCCCGGTGACTGAATTCCACAACAGAACAATGCTCGGGTCGCTGTCATCCTGAAGCGCCACATCGAAGACCGTGACGGTGAACGAGCAAGTTGCAGTGTTGCCCGAAGCATCGGTAGCCGTACAAGTGACGGTAGTGACGCCAGGCGGTAAGCAAGAGCCGGAAGGCGGCACACACGACACCGTCACGCCCGGGCAGTTGTCGCTCGCCACCGGGGCTGGGAAGTTCACGACCAGACAGGGCGGCGCGCCTGTGCACGCACTCTGATCGGTTACGGCCGTCTGGTTAGGCGGGCAGGTGATCATAGGCGGCTGAGTATCGTTAATCGTGACAGTGAACGTGCAACTCGGTCCAACCGACGCCGTACAGGTGACGGTAGTGGTGCCGACCGGGAAGGAGGATCCCGAAGGCGGCGCACACGTTACCGTACCGCAGGGTCCGCTAGTCGTTGGAGGCGGATAGTTGACCACTGCGGCGCACTGGCCCGGATCGTTGGACTGAGTGACATTAGCTGGGCAAGTGATGCCGGTGCATCCTACGCAGCACATCGGCACAGATGTAGTGATGCTCAGTGACCATCCGCCGGCCATGTTGCCGATGTCGCCGCCCAGGTCGTCGACCACATAAAGGCTCCAGGTGCCGTTAGGATTCAATCCGTTGAAGATCGAAAGCAGTTGCGGATCCGGATAGGGTCCTGCGGGCGCAGGCGCCGGGAACAAATCGCCTGTTCCGATGTTGGTCGGCTTGAACGTTCCCGTCACCAGCGGGCCAGCATCCGGCAGGGAAGCCGCGGCAGCATCGTCGAGCGTCAGCGTCACGTTGACTAGATCCACCGAGCCGCCGACGTCGGACATCAGCAGGAGCTTCTGCCCTAGAGGTCCGACCAGGAGTACGTCGATGTCGTCCGGGAATGTGTGACTCAGGTTGGACAAAGTCACCGTCACCTTGCTTACGGTGCCCGTGAGACCCGCGACGTTTATGTTCGACGGATAGGGGGCGGCCGGCGCTCCCGTTGAAGCTCCGGTGCTTGGCGGATTTGGAATAATGATCGGCGTGGCGTTCGAGAACGTGCTCACACTGCTGACGCCCGCGCCGAGCGTTATGGTGAAAGTGACAGTGCCCAGGTTGGTAGCGCCATCCTGGAGCTGCAATGTTGCGGTAACTGTCCCGCCGCAGCTCCCGGTTGGTACGAAACTGAACGGCCTCGAGACCGGACCGCCGACTGGCGGTACAGCCCCGTAGTTTTGCGGGCCGCTTGGGGAGGTCACCCCTCCTGTGGCCTGCAGGGTTGCGACGAGGTTGGTGGTGCTGCCGGTCCCGTTGTTTTGGAGCGGGAAGCTCATCGTGACCATTTCGTCCGGGTCCGGCGCGCCGTTCGCAGGGGAGCAACTCTCCGCAGTCAAGATCGCTGGTGGCACGGCCACGATGATCGGCGTTCCTCCCAGGAACGGACAACATAGGAACGAACTGCGGCTGATCTGAAGCGAAACGCACCCGATCGTTCCGGTATCCAGCGCCGCGGTGTCCGCCACTCGCAGCTTCCATACGCCGTCCGACGGCTTCCCGTTGAGCGCCGACAAGGGCGACTCAGGCCGGAACGTACCGGCGAATGGCGCTACCCCGGCCGATATCGCGGTTGCCGCTGAATCATCAAACGCAGTAGGTGTCCCGGAGCAATCATTCGCCCCCGTGCCGTAATTGGCGCCGGCGCCACCCCGATTCGTCGCAAGCGGGACTACAGTGCCATCGGGATGCACGAGGCTGATCACCAGGTCGCCATCGAAAGTGTGGTTGAGTCGGACTCTGACGTTCACGTCGGTGACAACTCCGGTGTCGGGTACGTTGATTGGAACGTCAACAGTGCTGACGTCAGGAATCGGGACCGCAATGTTGCCGCTACTGTACGTTGCGGTCGTCGGAGCACCCAGCACGCCCAGAGTGAATGTAAATGTTACCGTGCCGAGATTCATCATGCCGTCCTGCAGAGCAAGCGTCGCAGTTAGGGTTCCTCCGCACGATCCCATCGCAGTGAAGGTGAAAGGACGGCAGACCGCCGCGCCGCCAGCGACGAGCGCGCCGTAGGTCTGCGGGCCGCTCGGACTGGTCACGCCGCCGGTTGCCTGCAACGTGCCGACGAGGTTGACGGTGTTAAGAGTGCCGACGTTTTGCAGGCACAGGGAGACGGTGACGGTCTCGCCCGGCTCAATCGCTGCGTCCGCGGGTGCGCAGCTTTCAGCAGTAAGCGTCGCGCCGGCGTTAGTGATCACGGCCTGCGCTACTTCAAACGCGTTGGAGACCACGAGCGCGAAGTCCTGATCCAGCGCGCCGCCGGAATTTGGAACGCCGTCGCCTGCGATGTTGGTCGCAATCACCCTGACGACGAACGGCCCGGTTACCCCGGCTGGGATGAAAACGGACTCTACGTTATTGCGGGGGTCGGCCGTTCCGCCGGTTGCGGAGTTGGCGCCGGTGAACACGTTGCCTTTGTAAGTCATGCCGCCGACCGTCACTTCGAGGTCGAGGTTGTTGACGAACGCATTACCTGAAGTCGGTCCGGGCGCATCGGTCCACGCAACCGTCACGCGGAACGGCCTGGTGTTGTCGACGACGTTCCCGGTGAACGCCCGCTGTTGACCGCTGGCGGTAAACGTATCCGGACCGATCTGGTCTCGCAGGATATTGGTGGTGGCGAAGATATCAAAGTAGGAGTTGAGGTTAACCTCACCCATCCCCTGATTGTTTGACCATAGCGTGTCATTTGCTCCAGTCCCGTTCATGTATCGCGCGGAGTGGATCAGCGTCGCTTTGGTCATCGCCGGACTTGGCGGTGTCAGGCCCTGGTTTATAAAATGCTGACGGATGAGCGCAGCAGCCCCTGCCGCTGCGGGGGTCGAGTGGCTGGTTCCTGAAGAGGTTGTGTACCACTGTTGACCTCCCAGCGGGAAGAAGTTGTCAGGATCTCCAGCTGTGCCGGAACCTGGCAGCGCGCAAACGCCGCCCGCGTCGAAGGTGGCCAGCGCCATGCCGTTCGCCGGAGGAGCTGGAGCTTGAGCGACGCCGCCGGTGACGTGGGTGCCCGGACCCGAGATATCGGGTTTCCTGCGGCCGTCGTCGCACGGGCCGCGGCTCGAGAAGCCGATGATGTCGTTCGCGCTGTCGGCCCCGGTATCCGGTATACCGCACCCGTCGGTGCCGGCAGCGCTATTACCCCCGTTGGCGATCGAATGCGAATGGACGTTTTCAGCCGCCCCCACGGTTATGACGTTCTTGCCCGTGCCGGGCGAGCCGATCGTATTCGCCCCCGAGCCAGCATTCCCCGCCGAGAAGAAAATCACCATCTCCTGGTTCCCGGCAGTCGGAAAGACAGAGCCGGCCGGTTGTGCGTCCCGCACCAGGGCGTCGTAGGCCTGCGCGTTAATGTTGTAGGCCCCGCCGACGTCCGCCCCCCAGCTGTTACTGCTTATACGGGCGCCGTCGTTGTAGGCTCTCGCCTGCAGGTTTGGAAAATTGGGATTGGTGAAGCCCGGGATGAAGATGGCGGACTGGCCAACCCTCACATACGGCGCGATTCCCAGGCCAAAGCGGAAGCCCGCAGCGTCGGCATGTGGGGGTCCGCTTCCGAACGCGAAATTCACAAAGCCTGCGATAACGTGCGAATTGAGGTTACCGTGGCCGTCCAGGCCTGTTCTTCCCGGCGTTACAAAACCTCCGCTGTTCTCGATCCGGTTGTAAGCCACCCGGCTCGGGTTTGCAGCGATCCCGCCTACGTGAAGGTTTGGGTTATCGACCGTGGTGAGTCCGTTTTCCAAACCATCATCACTGACGTCGACAACGAAGCCCGAGGTGGTAAACTGCGCCTGGGTGAACCCTTTGCCGACGAGGTAGGCGAGATAGTCGGCAGCATTGGGCACGTTGCCCATTAGGTTGCCGGCCATGATCTGGTCCTGACGTTCATCCATTAATCTGGGCACCACGTACGACTGGATAGAGACGACATCGGGACGCGCAGAAATCTCCTTGATCGATTCCGGGGCCAACTTCGCGATGATGTTAACGTACTTCAGGATTTCGTACTGGCTCAGGATTGGCTCTTTGGTTGAGTTCTGTATCAAAGCGATCGTTGTGGGGTTGGTCCTTTCGTCTTTGATCAGTTGGATTGCATAGAGACCTGACTCAACGGGGCTCGCTCCCTGGGTCTTCACTCCCGCTGCCGTCTTTTCTTTTTGGTCAAAGATATTCGGCTCACCCTTGTATTCGTCTCGGTATTCGCCGTTCCATTGCACTTGCCGGGAGTTACGTGCGAAAGACGCGAGGGCGCGCAGGCTCCTGCTGTCGCCATAGACCAGATAGGCGTTGTTGGGAATGTATGTCACCACTTCGATGCCGGTCTCTACCAGTGATTGGTACCACTCCGGCTTGATGGGTCCGGCGAATTGGATCAGGTGCAACCTGTGGCCCGACGAGTTGTCGGACGCGGCCGATTGCGCGCTCATTGATTCCTTCTCGACCGACGAAGTGTCGATAGCGCCCGCATTGAGCAGGATGAGGTTGTATTCATCCCCGCCCTGAGCTTTTCCGCTTTCGGCCATCTCCATTGCGGTTTCGCGATTCACTTCCACGACCGCGAAACTGTCGTAATCGGCAATGAGGCGGCCGCCTCTTGCTTCAATATCCTTGACCGCGCCGCGATCGGTCACTCGAAGCTTGTGACGATCGCCGGGGCTCATGTACCCGGCACCGGCGCGAACCTCGTCGATGATTTGGCTTCGCTCCTGCCCCTTCTGAGCTGCCGCGTGCTGTAAGGTAGATAAATGTGCCGACAAAAGCACGGCCGTTGCGACCGCGAATAGTAGCATCACGCTTCGCTTCATAAATCCTCCTTGAGAGTCTGGTGGTAGAGAGCGACCTCGCTCCTTAGACGCGCGCTGTCAACGAGTCTCAATCAGGGTGACCGAGGAGCTGAACGGATCAACCCATGGTCCCACACTAATGACTGCACTGTTTGACTAGAAGAGGTTTACTGCCCGTCAGAAACGAGACGGTCGGAAAGCATTCTGATCGTGAGGATCGTGCTTTGGCGACGACCCGTCAGAAACGAGACTGTCAGAGCATTCGATGGTGAGGATCGTGCTCTTGCGAACCGCGCGATACTACCACAGGAAGCCTGCGCGTCAAAACAAAATAATTCCCTGAGATTCGCCTTACAGATGCTGTAAGAGACCTAACTTCTAAGCCCGCTGTATTGAGGCCCCCAGCACCGAATATAGGGGAGCAGGCATTGCGGTCGATCAGACCGGGAACGCCTACGTGGTGGGCCTAACGTCGTCAACCGACTTCCCGGCGATCGCCGCCCATTTCCGCATTGATGATTGTCGCATGCGTGGCGGCGCTTTCACCTTGCGCTCGTGTTCCCCCTGGTTTCGCGCCACAGTACAAAAGCGCCGCCACGCATGCAAAAGTTACCGAATCCGGAACGGGGCGGCGCAGTCCAAATAGGGGCTCTGAATCCAAACTGACCCACTACTCAAAAGCAGCGTAGTTGGTCAGTTCGAGGGGCGGCCACTTGGGTCGCGCGCAAGTTATTTGGACTGCGCCGCCCATTTCCGGCATTGATGATTCTCGCATGCGTGGCGGCGCTTTCACCTTGCGCTCGTGTTCCCGTGGTTTCGCGCCACACTACAAAAGCGCCGCCACGCATGCGAAGTTAGCGAATCCGGAACGGGGCGGCGCAGTCCAAATAGGGCGGCGCAGTCCAAATAGGGCGGCGCAGTCCAAATAGGGGCTCTGAATCCAAACTGACCCACTACTCAAAAGCAGATATGGAAACATCGAGGAGATCAGAGCGTTTCAACATAATGCTGCGGAGTAAGCACGGCGATTGAGTGCAGCTCTTTGCCAACGCAAATTTTTGCCACGCAAATCTTTTTGCGGCATCGGGCTCAAACATTTAGAATGACTCTATCGCACATGGTCATAATGACGGAGAGCGCACACAATTGTGGGAGTTGATCCTTGGAACAGGTCGTAAGTTTTCTGTTCAATCACAGGCAGGCGCTCTTCTCAAAGAGCCAGTTCAGCTTCGGCGCGCGTCCTTCAGCGCTGATGGTTGTTGCGCTGATTGCCAGCCTTGCACTGCTCGCCTACTTTCTTTATGCGGTTCCATCCGTGAGGCTCGCAATGCGATGGCGGGTTGCGCTGATAGCGATTCGCTGCGCGCTGATTGCTGTAATCCTGTTCTGCGTTATGAGGCCGGTGATTGTAGTGCCGTCGGTTATCCCGCATTCGAGCTACGTCGCGGTGATGATGGACGACTCCTCGAGCATGAAGCTTCCCGACGAATCGATGCCGACGCGGCTCGATTCCCTCAAGCAACTGATGTCCGCCAACAGCGCGTTCTATACTGCGCTTTCCGACAACTTCAAGCTTCGGCCCTATAAGTTCGCGGCGACAGCAGAGAGAGTTCAGAACGCCACCGAGCTTTCAGGAAGCGGAGAAGAAACGAACCTTACGTCGGCGCTCGATCAGGCGACACGTGAATCCGCAGGCTTGCCGATGTCGGGCATCGTGGTTATCAGCGACGGGGCAAACAACGCCGGCCCGAGCGACGAGGATCGTTCGAGCAGTCTCTCGACCACGCTTGCGAATCTGAGATCGCGCGGTGTGCCGGTATACGCGATCGGCATTGGACCAGAGAGTCTACAGGGTGATGTTGAGGTGGTTCGCGCGACTGCTCCTAGACGCGCGCTCTCAGGATCGCCGGTCACATCTGAATTACTCATCAGGGCGGACGGGTCGCGGAAAAGCATCACGGTCGATCTCTCAGAAGACAATCGGTTGTTGCGGTCGCAGGAGATTCCGGTTCAGGGCGAAGCAACGACAGTCGCCAGAGTCACCTTTACTCCCTCCACGCCGGGGCTGCATCGATACAAATTAACCGCGCGGCCGTCTGACGATGATCCGGTTGTAGACAACAACTCTCAAGAGCTTGTGATCGACGTGGTCGATCGCAAGCCCAGAATTCTGTATATCGAGGGCGAGCCTCGATGGGAATACGCCAAGCTGCGCGAGTCGGTAGTCGACGAAAAAAACATCGTGCTCGTTTCTGTTTTACGATCGGCGGATGGGAAGTTCTATCGACAGGGAATCGAGAATGCCGATGAACTCGTAAACGGGTTTCCGAAGTCCGAAGAGGAGCTTTTTAAGTACGACGCCCTGATTATCGGAAGCATCGAGGCTACCTTCTTCACCTTCGATCAGTTGAAAGCGGTCGAACAGTTTGTGTTTCGCCGAGGAGGCGCGCTGCTGGCGCTGGGCGGAGCAAAGTCATTCAACACCGGCGGCTATGAGAACACGCCGCTCGCCGATTTGTTGCCGATCCATCTTAATGGGGCGAAGGAAATCTCCGCCGAAAGCCAGACGTTCAAGGCAGGCCCGGCCGATCGAGGACGTGATCATCCAGCAGCGCGGCTGGTCGACGTTGCCGAAGCAAACACGAAGGCCTGGGAACAGATGCCTGCGGTATCACTGCCAGAGGTCATAACTGAGACAAAACCGGGCGCTTCGGTGATTCTCGAAGCCCGCAGCACCAAAGAAAAGAATCGAGTCGTCCCCCTGCTCGTTGAAGAAAGATACGGGCGTGGAAAAACAATGGCGCTGCTTGCGTCCGACACCTGGCGATGGCGAATGATGCTCGAGTCGAAAAACAAGTCGTTTGAGATGTTTTGGCGGAATCTGTTGCGATATACGGTGGAAACGACTCCGAATGCGGTTGAAGCGTCCACCGAGCGAAGCTTCTACGGGGCAAGCGAGCTGGTGAGAATACGCGCTGAAGTCACTGATGAGAAATTCATCAAGATCGGTGACGCCACCGTGTCGGCGAAGATCACCACGCCGTCCGGAGGCACGGTCGATCTTCCACTGAAGCAAACTGTAGAAGGCGGCTTCGAAGGTTACGCTACGTCGTTCCATCCACAGGAGGACGGGATGTATCGGGTCGAAGTCACCGCCAGTCGCCCGAACTCGAAACAGTCTGCTCTTCTGGCGCCCGCGCAAACAAGTTTTGTTGTGGGACCGCTCAACCGGGAGGCGCGCGGCGCGGCTCAGAACCGGGAGTTGCTCAAGCGCGTCGCGAATGAAACAGGCGGGGGCTACTACACACCGGCTGAGATAGAAAAGTTGATGAACGACATTACTCATAAGGAAGGCGCGGGTTCGATCAAGGTGAGCTATGACCTGTGGGATATGCCGATAAACTTTCTTCTGGTGGTCGGTCTGGCGATCGGCGAATGGTTTATTCGCAAACGCAAAGGGCTTGCCTAGAAACGTTCACCTAAACAGATGCGAGCAACTATCTCAAAAACAACCGGAGCTGTCCGCAAACGCAGAGCGCCGTCACTGAGCGTGGGGTTGCTCGGGATACTGGCAATGATTGGGCTGTGTTCCTGCGCGCTGAGTGCCGAGCGCGGAGCAGATTCTCAAACTGCAAACTCATCGCCTGTCTCGCAAGAAAACCCAAAGCCCGCTGCCGACAAGAAGCCTTCCGCGCCGTCCGACCCAAACAAATTCGCGCTTGTGGTTGCAGGGGTTGGCGGCGAAGAGATCTATACAAAAAAGTTCACCGCACAAGCTACTCGACTTTACGAAGCTTTGACCTCTCAACTGGGCTTTGCAGCGAACAACGTTAAGCTGCTAACCGAGGCGGCGACTGGCGGCAGTCCTGAAGACGGCGCTCGCGAAACTGACGCTCCGGCCCGGATTGCGACGGCGGACGAAGTACGCAAGGCATTCGCGTCCTTCAAGACCGCCGGCAACGCCGAGAGCCTGGTGCTGGTGGTGCTTATCGGTCACGGCTCGGTAGACAATCAGGAAGCTAAGTTCAACCTGGTCGGCCGCGATCTAACTGCAAAGGACTACGCTCAACTGATTGGCACGCTGCCCAACAAGAGAGTGGTGTTTATCGATTGTTCGAGTTCATCGGGTGAGTTTGTAAAGCCGCTATCGGGCGAAGGCCGAATTGTACTCACCGCAACCAGAAGCGGCAGCGAACAGAACGCTACGGTGTTCGCGGATCACCTGATTGCGGGACTCCTCGACGGCGCTGCTGATGCGGATAAGAACGGACGGGTGTCAGTGCTCGAGTCGTTCAATTACGCAACCAAGCTGACTGCCGATTGGTATAAGCAAAAGAATCGGCTGGCGACAGAACACGCGTTGATCGATGACAACGCCGACGGCGCCGGTCACGAAGAGGCGACAGGCGGCGACGGCGCGCTCGCGAAAACGGTCTATCTTGACTCGAAGAACATTGCAGAGGCGGCCGGGGACGCGGAACTCGGCCGATTGATAAAGGAACGCCAGCGGTTCGAGGAAGAAGTCGAGAAGCTGAAAACACGCAAATCGGAGATGAAGACCGAGGATTATGAAGCCGAGCTCGAACGATTGCTTGTCGAGCTTGCAAAAGTGAATCAACAGATCAAAGGAAAACAGAAATAGGCAAGTTCTGATGAAACGTCTCTGCTTGTTAACACTAGTCTTGTTGCTGGGCTGCTCGTTCCAGTCGGGTGCGGCGCAGGCGGTTTCGCTCGAGCGTGGCCGGGATCTCCTGAAGCAGGGCAACTACAAAGAAGCGATAGTAGTGTTTACCGCGCTCGTCGATAAGAACGCGAAGGATGCCGATGCTGTTGAAGGTTTGATACGCGCGCAGATTGAAACGGGGGAATACTCGGTCGCCGAAAAAAGAGCGCGCGATTTTCTGAATTCACAAACCTCTGCGGCGGCGGTTAGAGTCGCGCTGGGTGAAATCGAATTTGAAACCGGGCGTTATTCTGAAGCGGCTTCCGAGCTTGAACGCGCCGCAAAAGATTCAAAGGGAGCGGTCTGGCTTCGCGCGATGCTTGGCCGCGCGCGAGCGCTCCGAATTCAAGGCAAGGAAGACGAAGCGCGCACGATTGCCCAGGAGTTTGTTCGTTATTACACCAACTCGTCCCCACGCTCCGCGGAAGAACTCACCCTGATCGCCGAGGCCCTGGTCATCCTCGAGAAGGTCAAAGACGCAAACGAAGTTTTTCAGGATGCTCGAGATGCCGATTCTACCTTTGCGGACGCCTTTATCGGCCAGGGTGAGCTGATCAACGAAAAATATAATTACGGCGAAGCGGCGAGTCTGTTTAACGATGCGCTCAAGATAAATCCGAATTCAACGCGAGCACTCCTCGGTTTGGCTACAAGCAAGCAGTTCGAATCGAATGAAGCGCAGTTGGTTTTGATCTATAAAGCGCTGGAGACCAATGCGAATTGCGTCGGCGCTCTGGTCGCACGATCGTCGATTGATATCGAGTCTGACAACTACGAGGCTGCAACTCAACAGATCGATAAGGCGCTAAAAATCAATCCCAATGCTCTGGACGCGATTGCGCTGCGGGCCTCGATGTTCTACCTCCGCGATCGAAGAACCGAGTTCGACGGCGAGATCAAACGAGCCCTGGCCATCAACCCTCGCGCCGGTGAAATATTCGTCACGCTGGCTCAGTTTGCGGTGAACAACCGTCGCTACGCTGAGGCTGTCGCGTTTGGCCGCCGGGCTCTCGAGCTTTCGCCGAATCTGTGGAGCGCGAGAACTCAGCTAGGCATCCAGTTGATGCGGATCGGTAAAGGTGAAGAGGGCCGCGCCGAGCTGGAGCGGGCTTTCAAGGGTGATCCTTTTAACTACTGGGCAAAAAACTCGCTCGATTTGTTGGACAAGATGAAGGACTTTCCTGACACGATGCGCGGGGCTTTCCTTATCAAGGCGTCGCCAACGGAAAGCGGCGCGCTTGCTGCGTACGCGGCTGATCTTGCCGAAGAAGTGCACAAGAAGCTCACGGCAAAGTATCGGTTTACACCGCCGGCGCCCATTTCAATAGAGATCTTTTCAGACCACAACGATTTCGAAGTACGCACGCTGGGCGTGCCTGGTTTGGGAGCTCTCGGGGTTTGTTTTGGCCAGGTGATCGCAATGGATAGCCCGTCGGCGCGTCCGACGGGTGAATTCAACTGGGGCACAACGCTGTGGCACGAGTTCGCTCACGTCATAACCCTCGAGATTACCGATCACCGAATACCACGATGGTTCTCGGAAGGTTTGTCGGTATACGAAGAGCGGCGAGCTCGAACCGGCTGGGGTGACAACTGGTCGCTCGAGAACCTCAAGGCGATCAGCGACGGACGCTTTGTAAAGATCGACGATCTGGACGCGGCGTTTATACGACCCAAGAGACCCGATGGAGTGCCGATCGCTTATTTCCAGGCTTCTCAGGTTTGTGAGTTTGTGGATGAGAAGTTTGGGTTTGATGCGATTTTGCAGATGCTCGCGCAATACAAGCAGGGAGCAAAGACGCCCGATATCCTTCAACGAGTGCTAAAGCTCACGCCTGCGGATTTCGATCGCGCGTTCAACGATTACATCAAAGCCAAGACCAGCGGGTGGATCGAAGCGATAGGCAGCGGCCCGGCCCAGGCGCCCGGAGGTCAGCCTCCGTCAAAGGAAGTTCTGCTGCCGCTGTTGAAGGCAAAGCCGAATGATTACTTCGCGCACCTGAGGCTCGGGACTTTATATAAGAAGCAGGCCGCCGATCAGGCGATTGAGCACCTCAAGCGCGCAACGGAGCTGTTCCCGTTTTACGCGGGAGCAGGGAATCCATATCTGCAGTTGGCGGAGATCTACGAATCCCGCGGGCAGAAGTCCGAAGCGGCCGGGGCGCTTGAGACGTTGGTGCGATACAACGAGACGGATGCGGTAGCGCTTGCGAAGCTTGCGCGTCTCAAGCTGGATTTGGGCGATCGCAAGGCGGCGGTCGAAGCGCTCAGGCAGAGTTTCTATATTCAGCCGTTCGACGCCAGCTTGCATAAGCTTGCCGGCGGCGTTTATCTTGAGTTGGGTAACCCCTCCGATGCGATTCGCGAGTTCCGCGTGCAGATAGCGCTCGCGCCACCGAATCTGGCCGAAGCTCATTACGATCTTGCGCGCTCGCTCGAGGCGGCGGGCGATCACAAAGAAGCGAAACGAGAGGTATTACGCGCTTTGGAAATTGCGCCGGGGTTTGATAAGGCGCAGGAGCTTTTATTGAAGCTTCGCGCCAGTCGATAGTGTGAGATTGAAAATTGAGAATCAAAAATTACAAATCTCATATTGTCTTGATTGCGTTGGCGGTCGCGTCTGCGCTAGTACCGGCGAGCCTCTCGGCTGCGAGCGGAACGGCTGAAAAGGCCTTTCACTATACGGACGCGCGGCTGGGCGAAAAGAAAGACCTGTCCGACAAGTTCAAGTTTGTGCGGGTGCAGATTGCGCCGCTGTATCCGGGTTCGTGTCTTGGCGACGCTCCGTGCGAACCGTGGTCTCATGACTATCCGGAAGCCGGAATTCACTTTTCTAAGATTGTCTCGGAGCTGTCAAAGCCTTTACAGGTTGTCCTCGATGACGACGAATTCGTGTTCTCGTTTGCCGATCCCAATTTGATGAAGTACCCCTTTGCCTATATGTGCGAAGTTGGCTACATGCAGCTCAGCGACGAAGAGGTTCAGGGGATGCGCGAATATCTTTTACGCGGCGGGTTCCTGCTGATTGACGATTTTGGAGGCCAGCGCGAGATGAGCACGTTTCAGTATTATCTAAAGCGCGCCCTTCCCGAATACGAGATGAAACCGCTCGATGTCTCTCACCCAATCTTCAATTGTTTTTTTACGATCAAATCGCTGGATGTTCGATCGTATCGTCGAGGGAGACCTGAATTCCTGGGAATCGAAGATAAGAACAAGCGTCTGATGGCGGTCATCAATTACAACAACGACGTCAGCGATTACTGGCAATGGTCGGACAACGCATTTAACCCGATTGAAGACACCAACACTGCGTACAAATTCGGCGTCAACTATGTGTTTTATGCGCTGACGCATTGAAATCGGTTTCTAGTTTCTGGTTTGTGGTTTCTGGTTTGGGTTTACTCGAACCGCAGGAACCAGAAACCAGAAACCAGAAACCAGAAACGGGAGACCGAGACCGAATGGCCTTAGAGACCAAGGAAATCGTAAGACAAGAAGACGAGTTGCTCGATAAGCTCGTCGCCGCGCGGGAACAAGTTCTCAACGAAGTGCGGAAGGTGATTGTCGGCCAGGACGAGGTAATCGATCAGACGCTCATCTCGCTTTTTGTGGGCGGTCACTCTCTGGTAACCGGGGCGCCGGGGCTCGCTAAAACGCTTCTGATTCGAACCCTCGCCAACGTGCTCGAGCTGTCATTCAAGCGAATTCAATTCACCCCCGACCTGATGCCGTCAGACATCACCGGCACCGATATCATCGAGGAGGATCGCTCGACCGGACACCGAAAGCTCGAGTTTATTCACGGGCCGGTCTTTGCCAACATAATCCTCGCCGACGAAATCAATCGCACGCCGCCCAAAACCCAAGCCGCGCTGCTGGAAGCTATGCAGGAAGGGTCGGTCACGGTGCAGGGCACTACCTACAAGCTGCCCAAACCCTTCTATGTGCTGGCGACTCAAAACCCAATCGAGATGGAAGGAACCTATCCGTTGCCCGAGGCCCAGCTCGACCGGTTCATGTTCAACATTCAGATCGGCTATCTCAATGAAGACGATGAAGTGGACGTCGTGAATCAAACGACCTCGATTCAAGACATCACTTTCGAGCGCAATGTTACCGGTCCGGATATTCTCGCATTCCAACGACTCGTGCGCCGAGTTCCGGCAGCCGAATCGATCACTCGATATGCGGTGAGGCTGGTAGGCGCAAGTCGCCCGGGGTCGGATAGCTCGCCCGATTACATACGACGCTGGGTGAATTGGGGTGCGTCGCTTCGAGCGTCACAGTTCTTGATCCTCGGCGGAAAAGCTCGAGCGGTGATGAGCGGCAGATACAACGTTTCGGTCGACGATGTGCGCGCCCTTGCGTATCCGATCCTGCGTCACCGGATCCTCCTGAACTTCCACGCCGAGTCCGAGCGCGTGAAACCAGATGACGTGATTCGAAAGTTGATCGAGACCGTGCCGGAGCCGAAGTCAGGCCTATAGAGGTTAGGTAATCGGCACAACTAGTTTCAACTTCAATCTGTGACTGATTGACGGGAGGTGAGCGATGAGAATGAAAAGACTTCTTCTTCTTTTGACGCTGACTACCAGTTGTCTAACAGTCACGGCATTTGGACAAACGCGCGGTGTGGAACGGCAGCGGTATCTGAACGGATCAGTCCAATCGCTACAAGTCGAAGGCGGGAGTCTTATCAGTCTGGTAGGTGTTGGAGATTCGAGGCCTTACATAGGCTCGCGCCAGCGCCAACACGATTATCTCTACGATCAAAAGGGAAATCTTATAGAGTCAATTCGCTACGATCTCCACGGTAAGCCATCCCAACGGGAATTGTTCAGATACGACGATAAAGACAGACTACTCGAAGAAATGCGGGTTGAATCGAAGGACCTGCCTGTCGAAAGAGTTACGCATCGTTACGGCCCTGAAGGCAGGAGAAGCGAGAGTCTCCAGTACGACGAGAGCGGCAAGCTCACCGCCACGATCGCCTATCGATACGATTCGGCCGGGAGGCTAATTGAAAAAACCTCGCATGCGGGTGAGCAGCAGATTGGCAAAGCTGTATTCGCTTATGATGATACCGGGAGAGTGAGCAGCTTTATCGCCTATGACAGCAAAGGTGATATCCCCAATCAGATAATCAGCCAATATGATGACAAAGCGAACGCGGTTCAGAGATCGCGATCGAGTTTGAAAGGTGATTTAGAAGGCACAACTGTCACGACTTATGACACAAAGGGAGATGTAGCTGTCATCCTCCATCACCGTCCTAACGGTTCGCCCGCCTGGAAATGGGAATTTGAGTATGATGACCGTGGAAATGTCATCAAAGAGAAGTTTGCCAACAAAGCCAGTCTGAGCGTTTGGGTTTATGCCTACGAATACGACTCGATAGGCAACTGGACGAAGAAAACCAAGTCACAGCTCTTCGACGATCGCGGGAAACTCACTCCTTACTTAGCCGGTGTAACATTCAGAAGTTTCAAGTACTACCCAAAGACAGACGTCGCTCATGCGATCCCCGAGCCCGAAGATCCCGGAATCGTAAGAGACGCCGCATTGTCGATGACAGCGGCCCGAATAAGACCGATCAGAACCGGAGCGGCACTGGCGAGTACGAATGCACCTGAATCGCTCGGAAGACCGCGGACCAGCGGTACGCTTGAGGTTGAAATGTCAATCGATATCGAGGGCAATGTGGAAGCGGCGAAGGTGATCTCAGGCGGCGATGTTGTATCCGGTGGCTCGGGTGAGTTGGAGCGGAAGATCATGAAACGGACATATCAGCCAGTTCTGCTTAACGGAGTGCCGGTCAAGGTCGTCGATACTATGAGCCTCAAATTCGAGCTTTCAAAACCTGGACGGGGCAAATGGTAGGCGGGATTCGGAAGAAATCGTTGAAAGTATGGTTGGTGGCTTTATGACTCCGACAGTCTCCGCGACGCCAGGCACACGGTTTCTCGCACCTGAAGTTCTAGCGCGCATAAGTTCGCTCGAGCTCATAGCTCGCTCGGTCGTCGAAGGATTCATCGCGGGTCTTCATCGTTCCCCATACTTGGGATTCTCCACTGACTTCGCCGAGCATCGTCAGTACATGCCCGGCGATGACTTGCGCCATCTCGATTGGAAGCTCCTGGCACGAACCGACCGGCTTTACATCAAGAAGTATCAGGGCGACACAAACGCGCGGATTCACATTCTTGTCGATTCGAGCGCGTCGATGGGTTATGCGAGCGGCGAAGTCACCAAGCTTCAATACGCGCAGTACCTCGCCTCGTCGCTGGCCTTTCTTGGCGTTCGCCAGCACGACTCGGTTGGGTTGGTAGCCTTCGATGAAGACGTGATCGAGCACGTTCCTCCAGGCTCCCGTTCGGGACATCTGCGGACGGTGCTCGGGGTAATCGAGCGGCTGGCCCCGGGACGCGGGACAACAATCGCCGATCTGTTGAATCGCACTGCTGAACTGCTCACGCGCAGAGGAATCGTAGTCCTGATTTCAGATCTTTATGACGAGCCCGAACGAGTGATCGAAGGACTCGAGCATCTGCGGTTTCGCGGCAATGAGGTGATCGTGTTCCACGTTATGGACAGGCAGGAGCTCGATTTCGATTTCGTCGAGCCGGTGGTTTTGGAAGACGCCGAAACCGAAGAGCAACTTCACGTCTTACCCGATGTTTTGCGCGACGAGTATCTGCGGGCGATTCAGAAGCACATCGGGACGCTTCAGGAAGGGGCGGCTCGGAACCGGATCGATTACGAGTTAAACCGGACGTCAGAACCGCTGGACGCATCGTTGTTTGCGTATTTGGCGCGCCGGTCTCAATTTGGTTGACGCTCGGTGTTCTGTTTAGCGTCTCTGCGGCCCTTTGCGTCTTTGCGCGGAACTCACATTCGAAAAGGGTTGTTCAGCGCAAAGACGCCAAGGACCGCGAAGACGCAAAGAAACGCATGGCATTTCTAAATCCAGTCTTTCTTCTCGGAGCCATCGCGGCGGGGCTGCCCATCCTCGTTCATCTGGTTCGCCAAACACGCGCGCAGAGAATCCAATTCCCCTCGCTGATGTTCCTTCGCAAGATAGAACAGAAGACCATTCGCCGCCGCAAGCTACGCAACCTTCTGCTTCTTCTGATGCGCTGCGCCGCTCTGCTGCTTCTGGCGTTTGCGTTCTCGAGGCCCTTTTTTACAAGCTCGACGCCGGTCTCTGCTTCCGGTGATCACCCCAGCACGGTGATCCTTGTAGACGGTTCCTACAGCATGCGTTACGGCGATGCGTTCAACCGCGCCAAACAGTCCGCGCGAAACACAATTAACGATGCAGCGTCGGATGAGCATCTCGCTGTTGTGCTCTTCTCACGTAACTATCAGGTGCTAATGCCGCTCAAACCGGACCGCGCTGAAGCCTCAACGGTTGTTTCCGATATGCAGCCCGGCCTCGACTCGACCGATTATCTGCAGGCGATTCAAGCCGCAGTCTCTATTTTGAAAGACGTGGGCCGCGGACAGCAGCGCATCTACCTCATCTCTGATTTTCAAGACGCCGGCTGGAATCGCGCCGCTCCGCCGGTCAAGCTTGCACCCGACGTGAAGCTTTTACCCATCGATGTCTCCGACCCGAAACCTTCAAACGTTGCCGTCTCCACTGTTGCAGCAGATCCGGTTGTCTACGCGCAGAAATACGATGGGAAGACGATCGTCCGCGTCAGCAACTTTGGAATCGCTGATATAGATACCGCAATAGAGCTCAAGCTCAACGATCTGCCCGCCGAGCGCAAACCATTGAAACTCGCAGCCGGCGGCACTCAGAACGTCGAATTCACCGGTTTTAATGTTCCGGAAGGCTCAAACCGGGCGACAGTCGAAATCGCCGGGGATAGCTTTGCACTCGACAACAAGTCGTTCTTCACTATCAGACGCGAAAATCAAACTCGGGTGTTGGCCATCGAGACCGCGGCGCGCGGCCGCAGCGAGAGCTTCTTTCTTCAGCAGTCGCTGGCCGCGGGCGAGAACAATCAGCATGCTTTGACGCTCAAGACCGCGGGTAGCGTGAATCCGACTGAGATTGATCCGTATAGAGTCGTGATCGTAAACGATGCCTCCGGCATCAACGAAGATCTCGCCGCGGCGCTGAAAGGATTCGTCGAACGCGGCGGGGCTTTGATCCTCGCAGCGGCAAAGCACACCGATGCCGACGATTTCAATCGATTGTTTGGAACGATCGCGCCCGCACTGCTTGGCGAAGTGGTTCAATCGCGCGGCTACGCTTTGATGAGCCAGGTGAAGACCGATCATCCCATCTTCGCCGCGTTTACCCGCAGTGGTCGATTGACCTCCACCCGCGTATACGGCTATCACCGGGCAACCGCCAAAGAAGGAGCGCAGTCGATTGCTTCCCTGGATGATGGGAGTCCGATAGTTATAGAAGGCTCGGCGGGACGGGGCAAAGTCTTGCTGGTTACGACTACGCTGGACACCGCCTGGAACGATCTGCCGCTCACCCCGATGTTCCTGCCGCTCGTTCGTCAGATGCTCGAGTATTTAGGAGGGCGGGGAGGCTCGTCCTCTTACACGATTGGCCAGGCGTTTATAGCACCGGCGGACAAGGACAGTTCGCTCCCGGCCGTTGGCAGCCCCGGAGGTACGAGAATCGATGATGTGAGAAAAGCGGCTTCGGGCGAGCAATCGGTCGATGCGAGCGAGATTGGGTTCTATCGGCTGCGTTATCGGGATCGCGATGAATTCATAGCTGTGAATCTGGACACAAAAGAATCGGATCTTACAAAGCTGAGCATCGACGACCTGGTGGCCAGTATTTCTCCGGCGCCCGGAGACGCGAACACGCTGCCGGCGCAGTCATCGGGGCTGACGGCGGAAGAGAAAGAGGCGCGACAACGACTCTGGTTGCCGCTGTTGTTAACGGCGCTCGCGCTGTTTGTGGCCGAGGCGGTCATTGCGCGGCGCATACGTGTTCCAAGGCTGATTCAACCCTAGGAGTAGAGTTTCTGGTTTCTGGTTTGTGGTTTCTTGATACATCATGGTTTCGTTGATGCAACTTATACTAGAAACCAGAAACCAGAAACTAGAAACCCTGATCCTGAACCACGACCGGGATCATTGGTCGCTCCACAGAATCGAGTTATACTCGGTCCATTAGTTTCAAAGGGGGATCGCGGGATGAGTCCTCAATTGCAGAACGTCACTGAAGTCATCAAACAAGTCCGTCGTCGTATTCGCATTCGACAGGCGCTTCGAGGCGCGGCAATCACCCTTGCCGTCGCGGCGGCGTCGCTGTTGATTGTCGCGTTGATAGCGGGAGTCCTAAAGCAAAAGCCCGCAGCATTGATTGTGCTGCGATTGCTGCCTTTCGTTCTCACCATGGCCGCAGCGTGGTTGTTTCTCGCTCGTCCCCTGCGCGCAAAGATAAACGACTCCAAAATAGCTCGGCTTATTGAGGAGAAGTGCGGACTCGGCGACCGGCTGGTGACTGCGGTCGAATACTCCGAAGATCCTCGCGAGGCGTCGCCGGCAATCGTCGACCGGTTGATAACCGACGCATCCCATCGATCCAAATCCGCGGATCTAGATAGCATCGTCGATCCGCGCTCTGGCTATGCCTATGGCGCGGCGGCTCTTTTGATCCTCTTTGGCATGATTGGCGCGCTGGTGCTTGCGCCTCGATCGGTTTCAACTGGACTCGCGGCTCTGTATTCGGGCGAGAACGATTCAGTTTCCGCAAGCTCGATGTTCATCACCGTGAGCCCGGGGACTGCCAGAGTGCCTCGCGGTTCGGATCAGAAACTCAAAGCGACGCTCAGCGGATTTGATTCGGCCCTTGCTCAGGTTTTTATCCGCAAGGAAGGCGCGGATAACTGGCAGGCGCACACAATGGAGCCGGCGAAAAACGCCGACGAGTTCCAGTTCTTGATCTTCAACATCCAGGATTCAGTCACCTATTACGTCGAGTCCAACGGCGTCCGCTCGCCGGAGTTCTCGCTCGAAGTCGCCGATCTGCCCTTCGTCAAGCAGATCGATCTGACTTTGAACTTTCCTGCCTACACCAGGATGGCCAGCAAGAAAATCGAGAACGGCGGAGAGGTAGCGACTCTGAAGGGAACAGTCGTAGAAGTGTCCGCGAAGTTGAGCGCCAGCGCTAAGGCTGCCCGAATTGTTGTCAGCGACGGGACAAAGGTCGAAATGACCTGGACAGATGACGGTCACTTTGTCGGACAGTTCACGGTCAAGCAGAACGGAACTTATCGCATCGAGCTAACCAGCGAGGCCGGCGAGCGCTACAACGGTTCCAACGAGTACGACATCACCGTGCTCGAAGATCACGGACCGACGGTTCTGATCGATAAGCCCGGACGCGATATGAAGGTCAGCAGCATTCAGGAAGTCTTCACCCAGGTGCGCGCCGAGGATGACTTTGGCATTTCGTCGGTTGAGCTGTACTACTCGGTCAACGGGGGCGAAGAGAAGAAAGTCCAGCTGCAGGATTTGAAGAGCGACGCGGCGCGTACGTTGTCAGGCGCGCATACTTTCTTTCTCGAGGAGTACGGGCTGCAGCCGGGCGATTTCATTTCGTACTATGCGAAGGCTCGCGATAATTCGGCTTCTCCTCAAGAGTCCACCAGCGACATTTATTTCATGGAGGTGCGCCCGTTCGATCGCGAGTTCCGTCAGGCTCAACAACAAAGCGGAAGCGGCAGCGGCGATCAGGAATCAAATGCGCTTACTCGCCGCCAGCGTGAAATAATCGCGGCTACGTTCCGAGTTCAACGCGAACTATCGAACTACACACCGCCGGAGAAAGATGAGAACTTTGGCGCGGTAACTCTGAGTCAGGAAAAACTCAAGACGGATGCCGACACCCTGGCTGAGCGCATCAAGCGGCGACTGGGCGATCAAATCAACTCGCAGCCCGATTACGCAAAACTGGTCGAATGTCTGGTGAAGGCCGGCCAAGAGATGGTTGCGGCCGTCGATGAGCTGAAAGCAAAGAAAGCCAAAGAGGCGCTCAGTCCCGAGCAGCGCGCGTTGCAGCAGCTGCTTCGTGCCGAGGCGATCTTCCGCGAGATACAGGTTGCCCAGGGCGGAGGACAGGGCCAGGGCAACAGCCAGCAGGAACAGCAGGAACTCGCCGATCTTTTTGAGCTACAGCTCGATAAGATGAAAAACCAGTACGAGACGGTTCAACGCGAACAACAACAAAATCAAAGCCAGCAGCAGGACGAAATCGCGCGACGGCTTGCGGAACTGGCGCGCCGCCAGCAACAGCAACTGGAACAGAGAATGCGCTCGCAGATGCAGCAGCAGGGCGGCGGCGGGGGCGGCTCGCAGCGACAACAGCAGGAAATGATCGACGAAGCGCAGAAAATGGCCCGCGAGCTCGAGAAGCTGTCGCGGGACCGTCGAGATCAGAAACTCGCCGAAGCTGCTCAGCAAATGCAACAAGCGGCCGACGAGCTGAAGCGCGCCCAGGCCTCGCAGTCACAGCAATCGTCACAGCAGGGCGGGGGAGAATCGACTGCCCAGCAGCTTCGCGCTCTCGACCGTATGGAGCAGGCGCGCCGAACTCTCGAATCGGCGCAACGCGCAGGCGGGCAGCAAAATGTTCAGCAGCTTCGCCAAAAAACTGAAGAGGCGTTGAGAAAACAAGAGGAGATCTCCAAGAGCGTGGACGAGCTCGCGCGCAGCGGACAAGCCGGCGCCAGCGAAGAGAAGAAGCAGCAGATCGGAGAGCGGAAGCAGGCGCTTGCAGATCAAGTCGCCGGGCTTGAGCGCGACATCGATCAAGCCGCGCGAGGCATGGGGCAGGACCGGCAGCAAGCAAGCGACAAGCTTCGTGAAGCCGCGGGTGCGATTCGCCAGAATAGAATCCCGGATCGTATTCGCCAAAATCAGCAACTGATCGCCAATGGGTGGTTTGATCAGGCGCGCGAACGCGAGCAGACGATCAAAGGGAATATTGAAGAGGTGCTAAAGAATCTTCAAGCTGCCGAAGGCGGCGCGAAGAAAGGCGCCCAGGGTGAGGGTCTCGAAGAGGCGCTTAATAAAGCGCGAGAGCTGGCTGACAATCTTGAATCCCTGCGCCGAAAGATGGAATCAGGCGAGCAACAAGGTCAGAACCAGAACGGCCAGCAGCAAAGCCAACAAGGGCAACAAGGTCAACAGGCCGGACGGCAGCAAGGACAGCAAGGCCAACAACAGGGCCAGCAGTCCGGACGGCAGCAAGGACAGCAAGGCCAACAACAGGGCCAACAAGCCGGACGGCAGCAAGGCCAACAAGGTCAACAACAAGGTCAACAGGGCCAGCAGGCTGGTCGGCAGCAGGGCCAGCAAGGTCAGCAACAAGGTCAACAGGGCCAGCAGGCTGGACGACAGCAGGGCCAGCAAGGTCAGCAAGGCCAACAGGGTGGACGACAGCAAGGCCAGCAAGGCCAACAACCAGGTCAACAGGGCCAGCAAGGTCAACAGGGCCAGCAGGGAGGCCAACAGGGACAAGGACAGCAAGCAAACCAGCAGGGCGGCGGCCGTCCTACAAGCAGCGGGAATCCCGATCCCAGCTCGATGGGCAGCGGACCGCCCAGCAGCGGACAGCGCCAACTCGAGAGCGAGATTCGACAGCGACTCGCCGAGGCTGAAGAACTAAAGCGCGCGTTGGGCCGCAACAGTGATCTTGCAAAAGACCTCAATCGCGCAGTCGAGCAGTTGCGGCGAATGAGTCCAAACGCATTCGCCGATCCCGCTCAGCTTGCATTGCTGAAGAGCGAAGTTATCGATCCGCTGCGTCAACTGGAGATCGAGCTCGCACGAAGGCTCCAGGCGAAACTGGGCAACAACGGCCCGGGTGCGTTTGGCGACGGAGATGCTCCCGATCGTTATCGTAAGATGATCGAAGACTATTATCGCAGGCTGTCGGCGCGTTCGCCGGGACAGAAACCCTAGAACAGACCGAGGTCCTTAATACCCTGAAATCTACCGAGCGTGTCTCGCGTGATGCTGAGATGCGCGAGCGAATACCGTGGCGCGGGTGCATCCGACAACGACGAGCAAATCGAGTTCAGTGGAGACCATCGTTATGAATCGTAGAGATATAGTGAAGCGGCTGATCGTAGTAAGCCTGCTGGCGGCGTTTCTGATGAGCGCCGCGGCCAGCCGGGTCGCGGATGCATCGCGCGATCACAAGTCTTTTGCCGCGCTCTCGGCTCGCTTGTCCGAGCCCGGCGGCTATTTCGACTCGGATAACTTGATTTCGAATGAGACTTCGTATCTTCACGTGATTACCAAGATGCGAGAGATGAGCGTTAGCGGCGGAGTGTATCTCGGAGTCGGTCCCGATCAGAGTTTCTCGTACATCGCAAAGATTCGCCCGAAGATGGCGATTATGATCGATATACGCCGAGATAACCTGCTTCAGCATCTGCTGTTCAAATCGCTGTTCAGCCGCGCCAGAAATCGCATCGAGTACCTGTGTGAGTACTTCGGCAAACCGGTTCCAAAGACAAGAGGCTGGGAGAACCGCAGCATCAAGGAGCTGATCGAGTATATCGACAACACCGCTTCGGATACGAAGTTGTTCGAGAAGAGTTTGAAAGACGTACGCCAGGACGTTCAGAAGTACGGCATCCCGCTGTCGCAATCCGATCTCGAATCTATCGCAAAGGTCCAGAGAGCGTTTTACAGCGCTGGACTCGACATACGTTATTCCAGCTATCATCGCCCGCCGCGCTCGATCTATCCTCCATATCGTGACCTGCTGCTGGAGACCGATCTCGGCGGCAACCAGCAAAACTATTTCAACTCGGAGGATGACTTTCAGTTTCTGAAACGGCTTCAGGAACAGGATATGGTTGTGCCGGTGGTCGGCGATTTATCCGGACCACAGGCGATGAAAGCGATTGGGCAATACGTAGCCGAGATCAAAGAGCGGGTGTCGGCGTTTTACGTCTCAAATGTCGAGTTCTATCTTCAACGGCAGGGCACCTTTGATAAGTTCGTCGAGAACGTAAGGTCGCTGCCAATCGACGGCCGAAGCGTGATCATTCGAAGCTACTTTAATTACTATGCGCCGGCGCATCCGCAAGCCGAGCCGAATCACTTCAGCACCCAGTTGATGGAACGGATTGATGACCTGGTGAAGCAGTGCGCCGCCGGCGAGTGCGATTCGTACAACGACATCGTGACAAAGAACTCGATCCCGCTGAAGTGACGGAGAGAAATCCGATTCGTCGGCGCGGTGGCGCGCTTTTGACGCGCCGCCGCACCTTTTCATACGCCACGCCCGGCCTGCCTGTTAGTCATCGAGATCCGAGAAAAAAAGGTCAAAAAAGCCGGTGACTTCGCTGGTGCTGCCGATGATCTGTCCCGTCAGCCTAACCTTCTGGTTATTGGTGAAGACCACCAGGCGGGCCCCGCCTTCGATTGCTGGAGCGTCAAAGGAAACGACCGCACCGTTGTTCAGGATTACTGGTGCTGTTCTGCCCTGTGACACGATCGAGTAGCCGCACACTCCTTCGCTATTGCAGGTTTGCTCCCCAAAGATCTGCCAACCAAAGCTTACTCTGATCGTGTCATTCCCACCCGTTCCTAAGACCGTTAGACGAAATGTCGAACCATCATCCCGTCGCCACAGGATTCCGGTATGGGCTACCGGCTTGAGTCCTTGCTGGGCGTGGGCGGTCGAAGTGAAGCCTACCAGAGAGACAAGAAGGCTCAGGGAGAGCGCGTATGCTAATGTGCTACGAGGTCTCATAATGTTCTCCTCATTTGCTTTTGTATTGGCTAAAACCTTAATTAACCAAGATCACTCGGCGCGCCGTTATCATCTGTCCACGCACACCGAACATGTCGAGCCACCGCGGCGAAAACGCGGTAGCTCGAATATGATCACTTAGGTAAAAACCGCGGCGCCGTTAGAAAAGGATAGGAGTTCCGGTCCCCAGAATGATGCCATCCTTAAAGGCACAACATGCTGGTCCCTTGCAGTTCTGTCGCGAAGCAGCGCCATCAAACTCACATCCATCATTGGGATTCGCAGTGGGCCCAGGGCAAAAACAAGCTGCAACGTATAAATCTCCGTTGCCCATGTCCTTAGTCCAGATTTCAGAGGCGTAGGGCGTCGGCTCAAGCACTTCGCCCGCCACGACAAGAGCGTAGCCACCGTTGGAAAGCAGCCACAACGAATTGCCCTCAAGCACGGTGATGGTGTTGCCCTGAATAGCGACAGCACCACTGAATCTGGGTATTGAAAGTATTGTCTGGATCATTGGCGCCGTTAGCATCGCCTCGTTGATTCTTCCAATGATCGTCACCTTTCGCCGACGTGCTTGAGTCACCAGTTCCTCATTAAGAAAGCTCCTGGCGGAGTCATCAAGAACTGAAAAGGCCTGAACTTCTCCCGTTTTCCTGTTGATGATCTGGGCTGTCACCCGCACATCCGGGCGATTGCTCGAAACAACTCCCCTCACTCCAAATGCGATGTTAGGGATGTCGAATGAAACATCTTCACCCGGAGCGAGGGTGACTGCGTCGGAAGCGGTTTGTGATGCGAGAGTGGTTTTGCGCACTCCGTCGCTGCTGCTGACTTGCGCGTATTCCAGACGTCTAAAGAGAAGCTCTGTGCCGACGTCGCCGTCCCAATCGCCGGTCACCGTCAATCTCAGCATTTGATTCCGACTGAGCGTGATGATGCCGGTGTCTGCGACGTGGATCCGTTGCGATTGCGGCTGCTGCCCCTGCGTCGTTGGAAGAAAGTTTGCCAGTAACAGCAGTACGCCAAGTGCCAAAACTACCGATAGTGTGATTACACGTTTCATAGTTCTCTCCTTCGCCTTAAATTCTCAGGCGGATTGCGCCTTTACCTGTACACGCAAGAATTCGACTCAAAAGAGCTCATGCGTTCCGACAAGTTTGTGCCAGTGTTGCGATTAGATCGCTGTTGAATTAAAGTCGGCTGAGTTTAAAGAAGGTTGTATGGACTCAGCGCCGCCGACAATCACCCAGTTGCTTGTCGAATGGAGCGAGGGCGACCGGGCAGCTCTCGATCAATTGATGCCCCTTGTGTACGACGAGCTTAGACGGCTAGCCCGAAGCTATCTGCGGCGCGAGCGGCCCGATCACACGCTTCAAGCCACCGCGCTGGTTCACGAAGCTTACATGCGGTTGGTTGATCAACATTCGGTAAGCTGGCAGAACCGCGCTCATTTTTTTGGCATTGCATCCCAGATGATGAGGCGTATTCTGGTCAATCATGCGCTTGCCAGGGAGACTGCCAAACGAGGCGGCGACGCTGAGAGGCTTCCCCTGGATACAGCCATCGTCGTCGACGCCAAACGCGAAATTAACCTGATCGCTCTTGATGACGCTTTGAAAGAGTTGGAGACGGCCGATGCTCGCCAGGGCCGAATAGTCGAACTACGATTCTTCGGCGGGCTGTCGATTGAAGAGACCGCGGAGGTCTTGAAGCTTTCACCCGCGACCATCAAACGTGAGTGGAGCACCGCCAAACTCTGGTTGCGCCGCCAAATTGCCAGAGGCTAATCACCTATGACGAATGAACGTTGGCAAGAGGTAAAAGCATTGCTCGCTGCAGCACTCGAGCGCGCGCCGGCGGAACGTGCCGACTTTATTCGACAGGCTTGCGGTGACAATTCAGAGTTGCTTGACGAAGTGACATCGCTTATCGGGTACGAGAAAACAGGCGAGGGCGAAGGCCAGTCATTCGCACTTCAATCTAATTTTGGACTGCAAGCTGTAGCGAATCTCTCGGCCGTCAGTTTTGAGAGTGCGTTTAACAACGACGAGGCAGGGACACCTGATATGCGCATCGGGCCTTACGAGATTATCCGTGAACTCGGGCGCGGCGGAATGGGCGCGGTGTACCTGGCAAGACGAGCCGACGACGCGTACCGGCAGCACGTAGCGATCAAACTTATCAGGCGCGGGATGGATACTGATCTGGTCTTGCGTCGCTTCAGGAACGAGCGGCAGATTCTGGCCGCGCTCGATCACCCGAACATCGCCCGTTTGCTTGACGGCGGCACGACCGAAGACGGGTCGCCGTATCTGGTCATGGAATATGTCGAAGGCGAGCCTCTGGATGCTTACTGTGATCGGCAGATGCTGCACACTGAGGATCGGCTCAAGCTCTTCCGACAGGTGTGCGATGCTGTTCACTACGCGCACCAACGCCTGGTGATTCACCGCGACATTAAGCCGGGCAACATCCTGGTCACCCGTGAAGGCGTGCCAAAGCTGCTCGACTTTGGCATCGCCAAGCTGCTCACGTCAGAGCTGGCTGCGCAAACACTCGATGCTACGGCGCCCGCGATGCGGCTTATGACTCCGTTATATGCCAGTCCCGAGCAGATAAACGGCGAACCGATCACCACAGCCACGGATGTTTATTCGCTCGGAGTACTTCTCTACTTGTTGCTGACGGGACACAAGCCCTATCGAGTGAAAAGCAGTACTGCTCACGAACTGCTGCGAGCAGTGCTGGAAGCCGAGCCGACAAGACCGAGCACGGCCATTGCGTTGACTGAGGATGAACAAAACGACCCAGGTTCATTAGGCGTTGCGTTAACTCCTGAAGCAGTCAGCAAGTCCCGCCGAGCGACCCCAGACCGGCTGCGACGCCGGCTGCGCGGAGACCTGGACAACATTCTATTAACTGCTCTTCGTAAAGATCCTGCGAGAAGGTATTCTTCGGTCGAACATTTCTCGGAAGACATCCGCCGTCATTTAGAGGGGCTGCCGGTTTTCGCGCGCAAAGACACATTCGCCTATCGCGCGCTCAAGTTCGTTAGCCGAAACCAAATCGGCGTCGCCGGGGCGATAATTGTTCTAGTGATGCTGGTCAGCGGTATCATCATCATCAACCAACAACGTGCCCGCGCGGAAAGACGGTTCAACGATGTGCGCAAGCTTGCGCATTCGGTTGTCTTTGACTATCACGATCGAATCGCTGACCTTCCAGGCTCGACGCCGGTTCGCGAGCGTTTGGTAAGCGACGCGCTCGAGTATCTGGATAGGCTTGCTGGTGAATCCGGCGGCGACCGATCGTTGCAACGCGAGCTTGCGATGGCTTACCGCAAGATCGGCGATGTTCAGGGTAACAGCAACATGGCGAATCTCGGCGATACCAACGGGGCGCTTGATAGCTATCAGAAATCCCTGGTCATTCTCCAGGGGCTCGTCAAAGCGGAACCAAAAAACGCCGAGTTGATGAGCGATCTTCCCGAGAGCCTGGAACGGATTGCAGATATTCTACAAACCAAGGGCGACGTAGGCGCGGCGGACCAGACGTATCGACAGGCAATTGAACAGCTGGAGACTCTGTCTGCGTCTGCGCCAGAGGATCGGGCATTGCGTCGTAAGCTTGGGGACCTCCTATCTCGACTGGCGAATCTCAAAGGACGCCCCCGAACCGCCAATCTGGGCGACACAAAAGGCGCGGTTGAATATCATCGCCGGGCGTTGGCAATTCGTGAGGCTTTATGCGCCGGCGATCCATCAGACGCCAGCCTGCGAGCGGACTTGCAGGATAGCCACAAATCGATCGCGACTCTGCTGTCGACATCGGGCGATGATCCGATCGCCGGCGAACCGCACGCGCGACTCGCTCTGAGCATCGCATATGAACTGGTTGCCGCCGCGCCGGCGAGCGTGCGAATGCTGCGAGCATTACTTCTCTCACAAGACACGCTGGCTCGGCTGCTGCAAAAGAAGGGAGAGATCGATGAAGCCCTGGCGCTGTGCAATCAATCTTTGAACACTGCCCGCGCTATCCTATCGGCGGATCCGAGTAATATGCAGGCGCGTCACGAGCTGGCGTCAGCTCATGTTCTTGCCGGGAACATCCTTGGAAGCAAGGGCGATACGGCGGGCGCCTTGCGGTATCATCGTCAAGCTCTAACACTAAACAAGGCGATTGCCGCCGACGACCCAAGTAACGAATCGGCGGATCGCTGGGTCGCGCAGGACCATATGAATATCGGGTTCGCGCTTGCGCTTGCTGGCGACCAACGGGGAGCCCTTCGAAGTCATCAGCAGGGATTGGCGATGTTTGAAGAGTTGTGCCGAAGGAACCCCAACGACTTTCAAGTGAGGTTGGGCGTCACCAGAGGGTATAAATGGCTTGGTGACGCACTTACAAAATTGGGCGACGTAAACGGAGCGCTGGAAGGGTTTCGGCGTTCGGTCGCATTTGGCGACCGAATGTTGGTCCAGGACCCGAGCCACGAGACCGCAAGGCGGATTCTGTCTCTCTCCTACTTTAGTATCGGTGAGCTTTGCGCCCGGCTCGCTGGGCAAGCGAAGGTGGCAACTCAAGGACAGCGGGAGAATTTGGGAGAGGCGCGAAAGGCGTACCAGCGCAGCCTCGATTTGATGCTTGAGCTTCGGAGCAAAGGAGTGTTGGGGAAGGAACACGCTGACAAGCCTGACCTGATTACCGGAAAGATTGCGTGGTGCGACGCCGGCCTCGCTAGAAATTCGAATTGATTTCTAAATAGGACCTATAGGACCTATATGACCTATTTCTTTGATGACCGCGAACTGATATCGGCGGTATCAAAACTGGCGACCTCCTTTGAAATGCCTCCGGCGTTGGTTTTCAATTGTCACATCACCGGGCTCGCCGTCGCACGCTCGTTGGGAAGGCGAGGCGTCCCAGTCATCGCGCTCGATCGCGACGAGAATGGTTACGGTTTACATTCTCGGCACACCCTTGTTGCCGGACGCTGTCCCTATCCGCTCGACGACGAGCGCGGGTTTATTGATCTGCTGATGGAGATTGGCGCCACGTTAAAGCAGAAAGCTGTGCTTTTCCCCTGCCTGGATGAATGGGTGTTTGCCGTTGCCCGTCACGCGACCGAGCTTTCCGAGTATTTCACACTTCCATTCTCCGACCTTGAAACCGTTGAACGCATCCTCGACAAAGGCTTGCTCTATCGCAAGTGTGAACAACGGCAGATACCGATCCCGCGTACGTTTTATCTCGACGAGCAGAGCCCGGAGCAGATCGCCGGTGAAATTACCTTTCCGTGTATTGTGAAGCCGGCGCTCCAGCGGGAGTTCACAAACGAGTTCGGCGAAAAGGTTTTGCGTGCGGAAAGCCGAGAGGACTTTCTCGGGCTGTGCGCTCGAGCAGGTCATCATCCGTTGCTCGCTCAGGAGATAGTCGGCGCCGGGGTGGACAGCTTTTACTCGTTATGCAGCTACATCGGAAGCGACGGAGAACCAAAAGGGGTCTTTGTGGGACGCAAGCTCGAACAGTATCCTCCTGACTTTGGAACCGCCTGTTTGGTCGATTCGCGGTACGTCGTGGAGATTGTCGAGCGCGGAATCGATATACTTCGCGAGTTCGGATATCACGGGATCAGCGAAGTGGAATTTATTTATGATCAGCCGAGCGGCGACTTCAAGCTGCTGGATATCAACACTCGAGTGTGGAAGTGGATCGGGTTGCCGATTCAAGCCGGCATCGATCTGCCCTGGCTGGCCTATGCCGACGTGGTGCACGGAAAAGTCGAATCTGCGGAGCGGCAGCGAGACGCGCTCAGGTGGGTTTACTTAAAAGACTACATAGCGCTGCGGCGAGCAAGAAGCGGTCTCACCGAAACGACGCTAACAAGGCAGGACTGGCTGGATCTAATCGCTGCGCGTACGGATGGGAATGCGGAGATAGTCGATGCTGTGCTGTCGAGTGACGACCCGGAGCCGTTTGTTCAAATGATTGAAAGTCTGTTTACCAAACGGCAATACTACTGTGCTTGTTAGTAGGTCCTATATGTCCTATCGGTCCTATATTCTTTTTCCCTGGAGATTGATCACATGAAAACGGTTCGGTTCGGATTCTGGATGCCGATATTCGGCGGGTGGCTTCGCAACGTCGAAGATGAACAAATGGCCGCTACCTTCGATTACAATAAACGCCTTGCCCAGCGAGCCGAACAGATCGGCTTCGATATTTCATTGTTGGCCGAGCTGAACCTGAACGACATCAAAGGCGCGACCGCTCCGGTCCTGGAATGTTGGACTACCGCGGCGGCGATTGCTTCGGTCACCGAAAAAGTAGAGCTGATGAACGCGATTCGGCCGGGCTTCAGGTTGCCGGCGATCACCGCCAAGATGTCAGCGAACATCGATCTTATCTCAAACGGCCGTTTCAGTCTCAACATCGTGTCCGCCTGGTGGGAGCAGGAAATGCGCGAGTACGGCGGCACCTGGGTCGGCCACGATGAACGCTACGAGCGTACCCGCGAGTTCCTCGAAGTAATGCGGGGAATGTGGACCGAGGACGAGTTCAGCTACGAAGGCAAATATTACAAAGTCGAAAAGGCCCACCTCGAGCCGAAGCCTGTCCGGAAGCCCTGGCCGACCCTTTACGCGGGCGGCGAATCGGAGGATGCAAAGCGGATGATCTCACGTTTTTGTGACGGCTATTTGATGCACGGTGATCCGCCCGAGAATGTGCGCCCGAAGGTTGAGGAAATGGAACGCCGCAGACGCGAATTGGGACTTGGTTCGATGACTTACGGCATAGCTGCTTATGTGATTTGCCGAAAGAACGATGCCGAGGTTAAGAAAGAAATCGAACGCATCTGCGATGTGAAAGACACAGCAGGTTATTTCGGATTTAAGGACTTTACCACTCAGAGCCAACTCGAACGCGAGCTGTCTCTAAGGGACTACAGCGTGTCGAACCGCGGATTGAGGACAGGCTTGACCGGAACGGCTGAACAAATCGCCGAACGCATTATTGAGTTTCAAAACGCCGGCGTCGAGATATTCCTGATGCAGATGAGCCCAATGATGGAAGAGATGGAACGCTTTGCGGAAGAAGTGATTCCGCTGGTTCGATCCAATTGAGCGGGAGACAGGGCGACGGGGAGAAGGGGGCGGGAAGAAGAATTGAAAATTGCAAATTGAAAATTGCAAATTGCAAATTTGGGAGGCCTCGACGATAGAGGATCAATTCTCAATTTGCAATTTGCAATTTTCAATTTGCAGTTTTCAATTCTTCTCCCCCGCCCCCCTCTCTCGTTCTCCCCGTCGTCTCCTCTCCCGGCGCTCCTTCTTTTTCGTAATGTATTTCTTGTACGCGGATATCCAGTCCGTAGCGAGTACGCGCTGAGCCTTCTCGAGCTCAATTTCGTTCCTGCATACCATTTTTTTAAGAGTGTGCTCGAGGCTGTTTTTCAGGTGGTAGTTCCATGCTCCGGAAAGCGACTGTGGCCACAAATTTTTCGGAGAATTCGATCCGCCGAGATTCACCGGTATCAGGTGGTCGACGTTGAATCCGATTGCACCCGGCTTGAGGCGGTATCTTTCAAATATCTGGCGCTTAACCGTAATCGGGATCTTACCCGACGTGTTTGTGTCCCCCGAACCGCACACGACCTCGCGACTAACCTCAACAGTGTCTCCTGGTGTCAACGTTGGATTAGGAAGGTTCGAATTGTCGCGTTGAGCTAGAGACGGATCGGATAAAACGCTTAGAAGAACCACTAACCAAAGAACCATCTTCACGATATTTGGAAACAAAGCTTGCTCCTCCGCGACCTGATACTCCTCAACCTCGCAGAAGCGTAGGCCCTGCAGAATCTGTCGTCAAGACCCGGGGCTTGGCGCGCTCCGTTAGGTGTATACTGATGCTGAATGCAGCAGCTGGTCGTGTCGTTGGAGTGGACGCAGGAGGCGAAGCAATGCAATCGCAAATAAAGCTTGGCCGCATCTTCGGCGTCGAAATAGGATTGCACTACAGTTGGATCGTGATCGCTTTGTTGATGGTGTTTTCGCTTGCGGGTCACTTTCGTGAAACGAACTCCCATTGGGGGGACGGCGTCGTTTTGGTCACCGCTGTGGTAACCGGCCTACTTTTTTTCGCCGCGATCATCGCCCACGAACTGGCTCATTCGGTCGTCGCAAAGAGTCGGGGATTGCCGGTCAGGTCCATCACCCTGTTTGCCCTTGGAGGCGTGGCACAAATTGAGAAGGATGCGCCCGATGCGAAGACCGAGTTCTGGATCGCAATTGTCGGCCCCATAACCAGCTTTGTAATAGGTGGCGCGTTCCTTCTGATTTCGCTGGCGACCGGATGGGCTCCAATGGAGAGTCCGCCGACTCCTTTTTTGGCGATGATGGTGTGGCTGGGTTATATCAACATCGCCCTCGGGGTTTTCAACCTCATCCCCGGATTCCCGTTGGATGGCGGCCGTGTGCTGCGTGCGATCGTTTGGTGGGTGACCAAAGACGTAGTCCGGTCAACCAGGATCGCCGCCCGCGTCGGTCAGACCGTTGCGCTTCTTTTTATCGTAACCGGTGTTTATCGGCTTTTCGGGGGAGCAGGCTTTGCCGGGTTGTGGATGGCGATAATTGGCTGGTTTTTGCTCGACGCGGCGGGAGCCAGCTATGCGCAGGTGGAAATCACCGAACGTCTGCGCGGGATCAGGGTTGGTGACATCATGGCTCGCGATTGCCCAACAGTTGAAGGGACAATGAACCTGCAGAGCTTTGTCGAAGAGTCGTTGCTGCGGACCGGACGCCGCTGCTTTATTGTGGTTGAGAACGGTGACATAACCGGAATCATTACCGCACACGAGATCAAGGACGTGGAACCTGCTCTAAGACCCTACAAGACTGTCAGCGATGCGATGCGTCCGATTCACCAACTCCGAACGGTGACCAAAGATACTCCGGTCGCTGAAGTGCTTGAGACGATGGGACGCGAAGATCTGAATCAACTTCCGGTGGTCACCGACGGCAAGCTTGAAGGCGTTATATCGCGCGGCCAGGTTCTGCGATATCTCCAGACGCGGATGGAACTGCGTGCGTGATATCGGGAGTAATGTCGCAGCATAGACTTTAGTCTGTGTTCGATCGGTGGAGGAATTGAGGCCGCAGACACAGATTAAAGTCTATGCTACCCTCGGTGTTCGATGATCGGCGGAGGATCGAGGTCGCAGAAACAGACTAAGGTCTATGTTGCCCTCGGTGTTCACTCGGAAGAACCCTCTTGCGGACCGCAAGGTGTTCAGTGTATTGAGAATAGGTGTCCTTTGAAGGACATTACGAAACTACCAAAAGGAAGATCGCAATTATGAGAAAGGTTGTACTCGTCGCAGTTTTCTTCGCGTTAGCAGTAAGTGTCGCTTATCCGCAAAGTCAGAATGCCCAAACAGCCAGGCAGGTGCAGTCGGGGGAGGTTGTGCCGTTTGGCGAAAGCGTATTCGTCAGGGTCGTCAAGTCCTCGAAGTCCTTCAGTGGCGTTAAAGTCAAAGGCGAGCCGATGGTCGTGGTCCTCGAGATGGATTCAGGCAAGATTGGCGCGACTATGTTCTATAACCTCAGCGCCGATCCTGGCGCCACCGAAATCTTTCTTCTGAGTGGCACTAAGAAGCTGGCGCCCAGTGCGATTGTCGAGGACTTTCCAAGCTGGGGCGACGACAACGATAAAGAAGTTGAAGTGCTTGATCCTAAAGACAAGCTGGGCGGCACTACTCTAAATTTCCAAAAGAAGGGTTCGATAGCCCTGCTGTTCGACGTCCCAATTGAGGATGCGAAGACACAAAAGAAGTTGTCGGTTGCGTTGCGATTGGTCAAGCCCAAAGACGAACAACGGTTGTTTGTCGTCTCATTGTGATCGTATGGGCGAAGGGTGCGGCGCTGATGAAGCCGGGTGAGCTCCTCGCGCCGCGCCCTACTGTGCATAACTTGAACGCATCTTCACGCCCCATCTCCCATCTTCCTTGGTAACGATGTAAAGAGACTCATATGAACCGATCACGCTGCCGTCCGCGCGGCAGCGGGTGAACTTCGTATCGACATGTACCTTGTCCGCCGACGAATGGATAATTCGACGGCGATCCCATCTGCTGTGGTGCCAATCGCTACCGGCCGATGTCCAAACCCTGGCCGCGTCCTGCAGGCCCGCTCGATCCAGGACATTCATTTTGCCGCTGGCGAGGCGATAGTGCGGAAAATGAAAGGTGCGCTCCCAGGCAGCGAGATCCTTCCTGTTCCACGCGTTCATGTAATCATCCAGCAGCCGCATCACCTCGCTTTCGATATCGGGAGAAAGGATTACAGGTCTTGTCCCTGCACTCGAACCTGCAGCGATCGCACCGGCCAGCAAACAAGAAAGCAGAAATGTTTTCATGAGTCTCCTTGGGAGATTTGCGCTTGGCGATTGCCGATTGCCAATTTGCGATTGCCGATCGTACTACCAACTAATTTGCCGCTCGGGCATCGCAAATCAGCAATCGG
>DASRIZ010000285.1:0-42999 GCA_035649735.1 Blastocatellia bacterium
GCCCGGTGGCCGGCGAGAACACCGCGCAGTTCTACGGCGTAGTGCAAGACGCGACTTTCTTTTCCGACTTCATTTACCAGTATCTAACACGCAACGAGCGCTGGGCCTCGCCAAAGTTTCTGATCGGCGAGAGCTACGGAACAACTCGATCCGCGCAACTGTCTCTGGTGTTAAAGCAGCGCCATCAAATCTATTTGAACGGTATTGTGCTGCTGTCGTCGGTGGGGTTCGGGAATTGGGGCGCGGATGATCGAACGATCTTCTTTCTGCCGACGCTGGTGGTCTCGGCGTGGTATCACAAACTGCTGCCGCCAGACTTACAGAAGATGAGCGTCGCCGATCTCGCGCAAGTGGCGAGGCACTTTGCACACGGCGAGTATGCGGCCGCGCTCGAGCAGGGGGACGAACTTCCCGCAGCCGAGTACCAAAAGGTCGTCAAGAATTTGGCGCGGCTCACGGCGCTGTCGCCGAAGTACATCGAGCAGACCAACCTGCGCATCAACCCGCAGCGCTGGTTTAAAGAGTTGCTGCGCGACAAACGCCAGACGATCGGACGTATAGATTCGCGCTTTCTTGGAATAGACACAGACGCGGCGGGCGAGCGTTACGAATACGACTCCAGCCTGTCGTCCTATGACGGTTCGTACGTAGCGATGTTCCAGGACTATGTGCGTCGCGATCTAAAGTGGAATACCGATATGTATTACACGTTAAGCGGGCGTGTGCAGCCGTGGGACCAGGGACAACCCGGAGGCCCGGCAGAAGCTTTGCGCTCGGCGATGAATCAGCAGACGTATTTGAAAGTGCTGGTGATGTGCGGATACTACGATGTGGCGACGCCGTTTAACGGGATCGAGCACACCGTGCGTCACATGATGCTTGAGCCCCAGATCCGCAAGAACGTGAGCTTCACGTACTACGAAGCAGGTCACATGATGTACATCGAAAAGAAATCGCGTGAGAAGTGTCACAGGGATGTTGCGGCGTTTATCGCGAGCGCTTCGTCGCGGGGTGAGAGAGAGGCGAGCACGAGATAGAGGAGCAGAGGAGCAGAGGAGCAGGGGAGCAGAGGAGCAGGGGAGCAGAGGAGCAGAGGAGCGGAGTGAGGTTACAGGCTGAAGTTTGTTTAACCGCGTAGCGGTGTCCTATCGGTAGACTCCGGTCGTTTGGCGATCCCCTGGGCCGCGTAGCGGTTACCTGCTTTGACTATTATCGATTCTGCCGCACGGAAGGTAACCGCTACGCGGCCAGGGATGCCCTAGCCAACGCAAGCTATCGATAGGACACCGCTACGCGGTTACCACCACCAGCCCGCAGACTGTTGCGATTTCCCTTCTGCATTGGCGTTATCTCGCTTTGAAAGCAACAGCGGATGATAGGAGCGACTTTATTGCGACAGACCTTTTTCTCCCAAATGATTCTGGCCCTGGTGCTGGTGACTTCGGTCTTGGCAAAGACATCGCCGCAGCAAACGCCCACGGTGCCGACACGGGCCGATATCCTGCGAGGCGAGTATGGACAGTATCGAGCGAACAACGATTTGCTGTCCTATGATCTCGATATTCGCGTAGATCCCGACAAAAAGCTTATCGGCGGTAAAAACACGATTCGGTTTCGAATGCTCAACGATGACAACCGGATCCAACTCGATCTGTTTGCCAATCTCAATGTCGATAAGATTGTGTTCGGATCGACCGAGCTAAAATACACCCGCGAAATCAACACCGTCTTTGTCGACTTTCCCGCGACTCTTAAGAAAAACTCGGTTCACTCGATAGACTTCCACTATTCCGGTTTTCCAAGGGAGACCGGACGGTTTGGCGGCATCAGCTTTAAGAAAGACTCTGCCGGTCGCGATTGGATCACCACCGCCTGCCAGGGGATCGGGGCTAGCGTCTGGTGGCCTAACAAAGACCAGCAGCAGGACGAAGTAGAGAACATGCGTCTTCGCGTCGCCATACCGAGCAGCCTCACCGATGTTTCCAACGGACGGTTCGTCGGTAAGACCGATCTCGGTGACGGGTTCACTCGCTATGAGTGGTCGATCAATTATCCGATCAACAACTATTGCGTGTCGCTCAACATCGGCAAATACGAACACTTCAGCGACAAGCTTGGCGATCTGACAATGGACTTTTACTGTTTGCCTGAGAATCTCGAAAAAGCTAAGCGGCAATTTGCTCAGGCAAAGCCGATGATCGAGGCTTTTCAAAAATATTTTGGTGAGTATCCGTTTAAGAAGGATGGCTACAAGTTGATCGAAGTCCCGTACTCAGGGATGGAACATCAAAGCGCTGTCACCTACGGAAACAGGTTTGCCAACGGGTATCTCGAACGCGATTGGACCGGCGTCGGGGTCAGCCTCAAGTTTGATTTTATTATCATCCACGAAAGCGCGCACGAATGGTTTGGCAACAGCATCACCGCCAGCGATGTTTCCGATGAGTGGATCCACGAAGGCTGGGCCACTTATGCCGAAGGAGTCTATGTGGAAGCGATGTTCGGCCGGGATGATGCGTTCAAATACCTCAACGGCTACAAAGCCAAGGTTAAGAACCAACAGCCGATCGTCACCACTCCCGGAATCAACCGCGGGCCGTCGCAGGACCAGTATTTCAAGGGAGCGCTTTTCCTGCATACTCTTCGCTCGGTGATTGATGATGACGCTCGATGGTGGAAGCTGGTTCGCGATTACTCGTTGCGGTTCCGGTATCGCAACATTATGACCTCAGATCTGGTGAGGTTTTTTAACGAGCAGACTCGCCTGAACCTCACTCCGATTTTCGATCAATATCTGCGGCAGGCCGCGCTCCCTGCGCTGGAGCTTCGGTTTCAGGAAAGCGACGGTACGGTCTCCTATCGCTGGAAAGCGGGGGTTAAGGAATTTGCAATGCCGGTGAGAGTCGGTCTCAAAACCGATTGGCAGCTTATCAAACCAACGACCGAGTGGAACACGATGAAGACCGGGATAAAGAAAGAAGAATTTGAGGTTGCGACTGATCGATACTATGTAGATGTGATCAGGAACTAGCAGAAGGCAATTATGTGTAGAAATATCAGAACTCTGTTTAACTTCGAGCCGCCGGTTACCGAGGAAGAGGTTCGGGCCGCGGCTCTACAGTTCGTGCGGAAGGTCAGCGGCTTCACAAAGCCATCCAAGGCTAACGAGGCTGCTTTTATGCGCGCGGTCGAGGAGGTAACAAGAGTGTCCGGCGACCTGCTTGATTCACTTGAGACAAACGCACCGCCAAAGAACCGGCTTGAAGAGGCGGAAAAAGCGCGGGCTCGCGCGGCACAGAGATTTCCCGGGTGAATTGACGCGTGGTTAGGCTTCCAAGTCGGCACTCCACCGACACAGGGAGACTGCGCGAAGACTCCAGTAACACCCCCAACTTCAGTTGGGGGTCTTTAATTTTTACCTACGAACGGCAGGCGATACTTCTGGCCGTTTGTCGATGCTCCGGTCCCGCGCCGCCACTCGCCCCGCGAGTGGCGGCGCGGGACCGGAGCGGAAATGGGGAACCCCACTCGTCCGCGTAGGCTAAAACTAAAAAACCCCCAACTGAAGTTGGGGGTGTTACTGGAGCTTTCGCACAGTCTCAGAGTGTGGCGGAGCGCGTACCTCGGTTAGAAACTCAGCGTGCGCGGGGCGTCAAAACGTAAGCGGACACCGGGCTCTCGTGGCCTTCCTTGTCAACCGCCTTCACCCCAAACACCAGCTGATCAATCGACGTGTTCTTCAACGTGAACTCCTTCACATTGCCGGCCCAGATCTCGCGCTCCCAATCGGGCGCGGTCGTTGAACGAACTACAACTATGAAACCCGCGAGATCGGGCTCGGGGTCGGGATAATCCCAACGCAGAACCGCGTCGTATCCTCCGCCTCGACTCAACCCGGGACCACCCTGGCCTCGACGCGGGGTCGCAGCCTCCTCCTGATCAGCTGCCGCGCCCGCCGTTGGATTCGCAGCAGCAGCGGTTGATGAGCCGGGTGTTCCGGTCGTAGCAGCAGCCGCCGGCGCCGGGCGAGACACAATCGGAGAACGCGGCGCAAGCGCCAGCGCTGCGGCCGCCGCCGCATTGATTCGCGTAACCTTCGCTGCGTAGCTCGGGGATGTGTTGGCAAACGTGTCGGTTGGCGAGTGCTGATTCGCAAAGTGCTCGTTTGGAGTTGTTATGCGCACACCCGCGAAGCCCTCGTGGTTGAACGCGGTGTGGTCGCCGCCTCGCCCAAACCGGTCGTAGCGAAAGATCAAATCTACCGTCATTTCGGGATAGTAGCGTTCCCCGATGCGTTTGACGTATCGCGCGATCTGTCTTGATGAACCATCGTTCGGGTCCTCAGAAAAGACAAGCAGCCGCCGGTTGTCAATCACTCCGTTGCCGCTCACTTCGCTGCCGATGATGTCGTTGTTCAAAACAGCCTGGATTATCTGAGACTTTTCCTTTAGACGTTTGGCCATCGCCCGCGCACCAATGAGACCTTGCTCCTCGCCGGCGAGAGCGACGAAGACCAGCGTCGCGTCGAACTCGTACTGGCTCAGGACGCGAGCGCATTCCATCACGCAGGCAGTCCCGCTGCCGTCATCGGTGACGCCCGGCGCGGGCAGCTCCGCCGCTTTTGCCGGATCGTTTCGCATTTCCGGCGGTACTCTCAAATTCAGCGAGTCGTAATGACCGGTTATCATGATCCAACGACCCGCCGCCTGCTGCATCTTGCCGGGCAAGACAGCAACTACATTTCGCAGCTCGATATCTTTCCATACGCGGCCGCCCTTGGGGATCATGTGGGTATCAAAGCTTACATCAAGGCGAGGGCTGTAGCTTTTGAACTGCTCGAGAATCCATTGCCGGGCCGCCCCGATTCCGCGAGTCGGCTGAGTGGGATCCGATAGAGTGTTGCGAGTCTCAAAACTTTCAAGCTTTTTCTCTATCTCAGCGATCCGCTCAACTGAGATCTCCGAAACGATCTTTTGAATCTTTGGGTCGAGTCGCTGTGAGGGTTGGTTCTGCTCCTGGAAGCCTTGCACAAGGAGCGGTATGGTGAGGAGAAGAACTGTCACGCCGATAAACATCCGCCTCATTGATTGATCCTCCGAGTCAAAGTCCGGAAGTAGCATAGACTTTAGTCTGTGACCAAGTAGGATAGACTTTAGTCTGTCGGTCCAAGATAACCGCGATACCCAGAAAATCACAGACTAAAGTCTATGCTACTCAATGGCCTTTACTTATCACGACGCCGGGCAGGCGTCCTGTCGGCTTTCCGTCTTCAAATACCGGCTCGCCATTCACAAACACGCGGTCGATTCCTTCGGATAACAGGAGAGGTTCTTTGAAAGTAGAGCGGTCGATCACTCTTCTTGGATCGAAGATAACCAGGTCAGCCTTCATTCCTTCGCGAATAACGCCGCGATCTTTTAGACCCAGTCGCGACGCAGGGCCCGCGGTCATCTTGCGAACCGCCTCTTCGAGCGTGAGCCACACCCGCTCGCGCACAAAGCGTCCAAGCACTCGCGTAAAAGTTCCCGCGCCGCGAGGATGCCGCCCTCCCGCCTGGCCGTCGCTGGCGACCATCACCCACGGCTGGCTATAAAACACTTTTATATCCGATTCCTTCATTGAACGGCATACCACACCTGCGCCGCCGTCTTTGACTATCTGAATGTAAGCATCAACCGCCGAGATGCGCTGCTCGCGCGCGATTTCCTCGAGAGTCTTGCCTTCATATTCGCGATGCGCTCTGCAACTGGTAACCAACACATTCCCGGCGCCGCCAACGTCTTCGAGACCCTTCTTCACCGCAACGGGGTCCTCGTGGCGACGGCTTGGTATGAGCACCGTAATCGTCGACGACCAGGCGTCATATGGATAGCAATCGGCGGTTACATCGACGCCGCTGTGACGCGCCGCATTGATCAACTCCACCGCTTTGTCCGCCTGACCCCACACGCCAACGGTTCCAAGCTTGATGTGAGAGATTTGAACCGGGATTCGGGCTTCGCGGCCGATGCGGATCGCTTCCTTGAACGCCGTCATCACCTCATCCGCTTCATCGCGAATGTGGCTCATATAGATGCCGCCGTGACGGGCGGCGACGCGGGCCAGCTCGATTATCTCCTCGGTAGTGCTGGGATGACCGACGTCATATTCGAGACCGGTCGATAGGCCAGCCGCGCCCTCGCGCATCGCTTGATCAACAAGCTTCCCCATCTCGGCGATCTCTTTGTCGGTGGCCGCGCGATTGTTATCCCTTCCCATCACCTGAAGTCGAAGTGTTGCGTGGCCTACAAACGCGAGAACATTGACTGCCGCCGGTTGTGCCCGACGCTTGGCGAAGTAGTCGGCGATCGGCCAGGGCGAGCCTCCATCCGGGCCCACTACCAGCGTCGTGATTCCTTGTGACACCTGGCTTGCTACCGTGGGTTCAGACGCGAGCGCTCCGTCAGAATGGTTGTGGATGTCGATGAACCCCGGGGCGACGATTAAGCCCGGGGCCTGAATGATCTCTTCGTCGGCTGCTGTTACAAACTTACCGACCTTCGCGATTCGATCGCCAATGATCCGCACGTTTCCGGCGAAGGCTTTCCGCCCGCTGCCGTCGACGATCGTGGCGCCTACAATCACTCGCGATTTCGCCGCGGTTGTTGATTGACCAAAAGTCGCGCCAATAGGCTGGAGTATGAGAAGCGCAAGAGAACAAACAGCTCCTCCGCGAATTGAGTTGATCATATCGTCCACCGATGACACTCGTTCACTAACCCGGGTACCGCACACTCTCACTTCGGTTCAGCAGTGCCCGGGCCGCGAAGGCGCTCGCGAATTACCAGCCAAACAAAAGCCGTGTTGCCAATCAGGTATCTGCGCCACAAACGGCCTGGCTCCTGAGCCAGCCGATGAAGCCACTCGAGCCCGCTCTTTTGCATCCATTGCGGAGCACGTCGAGCGCGCCCGCTCAGATGATCGAAGCTTCCGCCCACTCCCAGAGCGAATCTGGCGCCGGTGAGGGCGAGGTTCGAAGCAATCCAATTCTCCTGCGCTGGCGAACCCATTGCGACAAACAGCAACACCGCGCCGCTCAGCCTGATGCACTCGCACACCGAGTCCGATTGGGATGCGTCAAAGTATCCGTCGCGATACCCGGAGACTCGAAGTGTCGGGTATCGGTTTGTAAAGCGCTCGACGGTACCGCGAACCGACGCTTCCCGGGCGCCAAGAAAGTAGACCGAAAGGCCGCGATCGGCGGCGCGCTCGACCAGCCGTTCAAAAAGATCGATGCCGGTGACTCGTTCTTTCAACCGCTGTCCCAGCAGTCGCGATGCCCACACGATCGACATTCCATCGGCGGTCACCAGATCTGCGTCGCGCAACACCTGTTTGAGTTTGTCATCCCGATTAGCCGCTACGATTTTGGCTGCGTTTACCACCGCGCCGTAGTGTGACCCGCCGTCTGAAAGTAGAGCCTCGATGGCATCAACTGCCTCATCCTCGGTTAGATTAGCGACTGGGATTCCGGCGATGACTGACGAGCGAACGGAGAGAGGGTGAGAGGGGGAGACGGGGCGAGGGGGAGAGGGGGCGACGACGTCTCCTCCTCGCCCCCTGTCCCCATCGCCCCGTCTCCCTGTCGCCTCAGTAGTCATACATTTTTCAGACCGTCGCTCTCACCCTCAATGTTGATCCGCTCGCGAACCAGATAGGTTGGCTTGTCCTGAGATTCGTGATAGGTGCGAACGATCATCTCCGCAAGCAGACCCATGAAGATGAACTGGACTCCCATGGCGAACATGATCATCGACAGCGTCGCCAGCGGCATCCGATTCAGGTGAACGCCTTCAACAAAACGGTAGTAGAGCGACAGGGCAAATGTAAGAAATGAAATCAGCAGACAAAGAAATCCCGCGGTGCCGAAAACATACAGCGGTTTCGTCAGGTAGCTTGAAAGAAATTTGATAGTGATCAGGTCGAACAGAACTTTGATGGTTCGTGATAGCCCGTACTTGGATTTGCCAGCCGAACGGGCGTGATGCGCGATTGGTATTTCCGCGACTCGGGCGCCCGCCCATCCAGCGTAGATGGGAATGAACCGATGCATTTCGCCGTAGAGTTTCACGCCGGTGAGCGCGTCGCGTCGATAAGCCTTCAAGCTGCAGCCGAAATCGTGAAGATCGACGCCGCTAAGCTTCGCAACCAGCGTGTTCGCCATCCGCGAGGGAAGCCGCCTCGTTAGCCACCGGTCCTTACGATCCTTCCGCCACCCGGAGACCACATCGTAGCCCTCGTCCAGTTTCTCCAGCAGGCGGGAAATGTCGGCTGGATCGTTTTGAAGATCAGCGTCCATGGGGATCAGTATTTGCCCACGCGCGTGATCGATGCCTGCGCTCATCGCAGCGGTCTGGCCGTAATTTCGCCGCAGCGAAACAACTCGCACTCGAGTGTCTCGCATTGCAATCTCGCGCAGTCTGGCCAGGCTCTGATCGGTCGAGCCGTCGTCGACGTAAATAACCTCATAGCTGCGGCCCAGTTTTTCAAGGGCCTCGGTGAGCTTCAGATCGAGCTGCTTTATATTGTCCTGTTCGTTGTACACGGGCAGGAAAACAGAAATCTCGATGCGGTCGAGTTTCTTTTCGACTTCTTCTACGGGTTTTAGTGAGTACTCTTTCATAACACGCCAGTCAGGCTCACAGAGTTTTGTACCGTAGACTGTCCCGTCTGCGGCACTTTGAAAGGGTTAACACGGAGGACCCGCAGACTGGACAGTCTACGGTACGGTCACCTCTTAGAATAAGCAAGCTGAGAACTGATAGTAGACGCGCCGGTTGAAGCCGGGCAAGCGTAAGTTGTGTGTAAAAGCTTTCGGCTTAATGGGACCGGCTAAACCAATCAACAAACCGGCCGATGCCCGTTTCAATATTGGTCCGAGGATCATAACCGAGAAGCCGCCGGGCCTTGCTTACGTCGGCAAACGTTACAGGGACATCACCGGGCTGCAGAGGGTGATGCTCGATCCTGGCCGGTTTGTCCAGCGCCCGCTCCAGCAGTTCAATTAACCGGCGCAGCGCGACCGTTTGCGACGCGCCAAGATTGATCACTTCAAAACGGCTTTGATCGTACTTAATTGCGGCGACCACTCCGGCGATGATGTCGTCTATGTAGCTATAGTCACGTTGTGTAGAGCCGTCACCAAAGACCGGGATCGGGCGCCCTTCCGAGATCAATCGCGCGAACTTGTGAATGGCCAGGTCGGGCCGCTGTCGCGCGCCGTACACCGTAAAGAATCTCAGACAGACAACTTGCAAATCGTATAGATGGCTATAGACGTGACAAGCAGCTTCGCCGGCGATCTTGGTTGCGGCGTAGGGTGAAATCGGGTTGGAGACGGGATCATCCTCCGAAAAAGGTACTTTAGAGTTGACGCCGTAAACCGAGCTGGAGGAGCCAAAGATGAACTTTGGCACTCGGGAGCGTCGCGCGGCTTCGAGCAGGGCGAACGTCCCTTGAACATTTGTCTGTGCGTAAGCGAGCGGATCTTCAAGCGAGGGTCTTACCCCGGCTTGCGCAGCCAGGTGAACCACGCAATCGAACCCGGATCGAGCGAATAGATCATTCATGGCTCGCGAATCGGCGATGTCGGCCTCGATTAACTCGAAACCATCACGCTCCAGGTGAGCGGCAATGTTCGCCTTCTTGATTGCGGGATCGTAGAAGCTGTTGAAGTTATCGACTGCCGTTACGTGAGCGCCCTCGGCAAGCATGTGATCGACAAGATGGCTACCTATAAACCCGGCTCCGCCAGTGATAAGGATATTAGTCATAGGGCATCGGATATTTCGTATTGCGCTTTACGGATGACGCAGCAGGTTTCACGTTTCACGCATCACGCATCACTTTTCACCCAACCTCATCGCAAGAACACATCTCCGGCCATCGTCACGAACAGGATAACGCTCACAAAAGCATTGGTGGTGAAGAACGCCGCGTTCAATCGCGTGAGGTCATTGGCTTTTACAATGCTGTGCTGATAAACGAGCAGCGCCCCGGTTGTTATCACCCCGACCATGCCCAGCCACCCCAGAGTCGCGTTCAAGAAGAACACCACCAGCGACGCGAACATCAGCGCGTGGATGCCCCGTGCGATCCACAAAGCCTTGGTGATCCCAAACCGTCGCGGGATTGAATGGAGCCCACTCTGCCGATCGAAGTCATAATCCTGACACGCGTACAGAACGTCGAAGCCCGCGGTCCAAAGCAGAACCGAGATTGAGAGCAACACTGGAACGAGCGTAAGCCTTCCCTGAATCGCGATCCATGCGCCCGAGGGCGCGATCGCCAGACACCAGCCTAGAATCAGGTGCGAGAGGAATGTGAAGCGTTTGGTGTATGAGTAGAGCAGAACCGAACCAAGCGCGATCGGTGAGAGGATAAGCGTAAGCCGGTTGAGTTGTGACGCTGCCAAAAGGAAAAGCGCAGACGAGACGATTGCAAAAATCGCAGCGAATCTCAGATCGAGAAGGCCTGCCGGCAAGGCTCGAGCTGCCGTGCGCGGGTTTGCGGCGTCGATTTTGCGGTCGGCGATTCGGTTAAACGTCATCGCCGCTGACCGCGCGCCTACCATCGCGACCGTTATCCAGAGAAGTTTGGAAATCCAAAAGCTCGCCGGTTGGGGCGGGAGCTCCCGCGCCGCAAGCGTCGCCCCAAGAAAAGCAAACGGCAACGCGAACAGCGTATGCTCGATCTTGATCATCTCGAGCGTGATTTTGAGCCGCCCTGCGATTGTCATATCAAAGTGTCCGACACACTGAAGTTTGTCGGACTATCTGTTCATATCTCCCTGCCAGACAGTTTCCTGGGAATGCGCAATACTCAAATGATCCATTACTCGATAAATGAAATGATCGACCATCTCAATGAGATTCGCAGGGCGGTGATAAAACGCAGGCATCGCCGGCACAATCATTGCGCCCGCCTGGCGAAGCTTTAACAGATTCTCGAGATGAATTGTCGAAAGCGGTGTCTCGCGAGGCACCAGCACCAGCTTACGACCTTCCTTTAAACAGACATCAGCCGCGCGATGCAGCAGGTTGCGGCACGATCCCGAGGCCAACACTCCCAGCGTTGAAGCCGAGCAGGGAATTATCACCATCGCATCAACAGGGTAGGAGCCTGAGGCAATCGCCGCGCCAATATCTCCCGGATGAAAGACGATTGTTTTCGAGGAAGGGCGGCCAATCATTTCGGCCACGATTTGTTCGGTGTCCGCAGTCGAGCTTACGTCGAGCTCGTCGGCGATGACTCGGCGCCCGGGTCCACTGACAACCAGATTAATCTGATGCACTTCAGGGCTGTTTTCGAGCTGGATCAACAGCCGCTGCGCATAGATGGCTCCGCTGGCTCCGCTGATTCCTACGGTTATCGTTTTCACCAGTCGTATTGTAGCTACCTGGGGGACCGTCGGCAATTAACGCAGCGAGCGCGCCTATTTCGGATCGATAACCTCGACTCTCTCGATTCGATCCCCGCGCGCGATGCGATTCACGACATCCATTCCTTCAGTTACGCGGCCAAAGATCGTGTAGCCGCCATCCAGATGCGGCTGAGGCGAGTGGGTGATAAAGAACTGGCTGCCACCCGTATCTTTACCCGAAAGCGCCATTCCGACCGTTCCTGTTTCGTATTTGTGAAAATTGATCTCATCACGAATCTGATAGCCCGGACCGCCGTTTTGATCGCCGCGCGGGTCTCCCCCCTGTATGACGAAGTTGGGCACCACCCGCACAAACAAAAGCCCGTTGTAAAATCCTTTTCGGGCAAGTTGAGTAAAATTATCGACGGTCATCGGAGACTCGTCGGCGAACAGCTCGAAGACAATGTCGCCTTTTTTTGTATGAATGACCGCGGTCGGGTTCTTGAACGATTCGCTCAGCTCGGCGATGCGCCGCCAGTAAGCGCGATCGTGACCGGTATCGACTTTGCCAATCTGAAGTCTCGTGGCGCTCACTTCGGTGGTTGAGGCTCGTAGAAGCTCAGCAGCCTTCAACCTGACCACGTAATCCTCGTCGCGCGTTGTTTCGCTGAGCACCTGAATGTTCATCGGTCGCTTGAGTTTATCGGCTGTCTCGACGATCGCTATCCGGGCTTCGTTTGTTTTGTCCGCCCGCGCCGTTTTGTATGCTTCATAAAGAGCGGCGATCACCGGATCCGATGTATCGCCGAGTTCGCCAAGCAGCGATGCGGATGTTTCCCGAATATAAACATCGGGTACTTTGAGTTGATCCAGCAAAATGTCTCGCAGCCCTTCCACCTTCACGGTTGAAAGGGCATTGATTATGGCAGGCACCGCGCGAACGTCAGGCTTTCCATAAGTCTTTCCCGACAGCAGGTCGAGCAATAGAGCCTTTGCGCGCTCGGTGGCGAGCTGTCCGAGGGCCTGGGCATAGAACGCCACAGCTCTCCAGTCGTCGCTCTGAAGCTTCGCGTTCTCCGGAACATCGAAGAAGGCAGCCTCGCCAAGCTTTGCCATTGCGATTTCTACTTCAAGATGCGCGCCGAGCCTGCCATCGACAAAACGAAGCGCCTTCAGGAAAGGAATGGAACGTTCGTGTTTAATGCTGCCGAGTGCGGTCGCAATCAATAGCAGCAGGTTCTGTTGAGTTGGAACGCCGTGCTTGCTGCGATCGAAGGCGCGATATTCGGTGAGCAGGGTATTCCCAAGCGCAATCAGCGGTTCTATGGCGCGCGGGTCGCCAATAGTCCCGAGCGCGTTTATCGCGCCGGCCACAACGCGCTCGTCCTTGTCTCCTAACAGCTTTATCAGAGGATCGATCGCTTGAGTCGATTTCGCTACTCCCAGCGCTCGAGCGGCATTCGCTCGCACCAGAACGTCCTTATCGTCGAGCAGAAGCAAAAGCGCCGGTGATGCCACGGCAATGCCATCCCGGATCCGAGCCAGCGCGTTTGCGGCTTGCCATCTTAGATCAGCGTCGGGTGAACGGAGCTGTGCCGCGATCGCTTCAACTGTCGAAGCCTGTCTTATCCTTAACAGCGCTGTGATAGCCATCGATCCGATAAGCTTTGAGTCATCGGATACAGGCCCGGTTGTTGGCGGCAGCACCCGCACCAGGGCTTCGGCCATTCCCTTTACCCCGTACGAGCCCAGCGCCGCAGCTGCCAGCTTATTGGAACCGATCTTACCCAGAGCCTCGACCGCCCGCGCCCGTACGAGTGCAGATTTTTCGACTGCAGGATTCAGCCGCTCAATCAAAACCGAAACCGCGTGTTGATTCTGAATTTGACCCAGCGAGAAAGCAGCCACCGCCCGCATCTCCGGATCGCGATTCTCCGGATTCTGATCGCTTATGAGAATGTCCAGCAGTGCCGCAAGCCCGCTCGGATACCCGATCCTGCCAATCGCGAGTATCGCTCTACGGCGAGCGCCGCCGTGCAGGGGTTGGAGCAGCTCCACCAGCTCGGTAGTCACGGTTCGTTCATCTTCGAGCTGGATAATCTTTGGATAAAGAACGCGCTGAGTGCGATCACGTTTCAGTGCAGGCTTGCCGGGTGGCACAGTCACCGGAGGAAGCTGAGCGAGCAGCGGCACGCAGAGTGACAGCATGCCTGCCACTGCTCTCAGAAGGTGCGTTCGCATTCCTGTAGCATAGACTTTAGTCTGTGGGTTGTTCAACGGCTTGAGGAACAGACGGCAGAAAGCAGAAGCAAGGCTGAGGTAGGGCAGACCTCTGTATGACTTCTAATGGGCAAGCGTTGGTTCTCGGTTGTGATCGGGAAGCTGACACGCCTACCTCTTCTTTTCATACCCACCTCTGACAAGGTGGGTATGAAAGAAAACATTAGGGCGCGCGTTCAGGTTCTCGGGCGCCGCGGTCACAACTTGATCGACCATTTGAATTGGCGTAGTATCGGCGCGCTTTCTCCGTTAATAACTTCCATTTAACACACGACGGTTGAGAGACAAACTCTGTAAGCGCGGGAACTGAACCCTTAAAGATTGTCGGCGAATGGCTGGAACAATTGCGTTACGAATTGACGATCACGGTTAAATGATGAGTTTCTGGGAAAACCTACAAGTCGCGGCAGACTTGGCCGGGCGCTATCACTGGATCGCTCTTGGCTTTATCGTCCTCGCGCTGATTCTCTTTATTTATGTGCCGGCGGAGCGGCCGCGTATTAAAACATCGGTCCTTTTGTTCGGATTTTCATTCGTCGGGCTTCTCGCGATCGCCACTCTGCTCACGTCCGCGGTAGCTCCGGACAGCCTCGTCTACCGATCGCTGCGATGGGTTACCCTGCTTGCCGAAAGCATCGCGATCATCAACCTGCTTAGCGTGTTTGTGTTCGATGTTGCGCTCAATGCGGTTCATCTCAGCCCGCCCAGGATTCTCCGGGATCTGTTGCTGGCCTCCGCTTACATGGTGATCGCGTTCCTGTTGCTTTCACGGAGCGGGTTTGATTTGACTGGCATCGTTGCGACGTCGGCAGTCATTACCGCAGTGATCGGGTTCTCGTTGGCTGATACGCTCGGGAACATCATGGGCGGGATGGCTTTGCAAATGGAGCACACGATCAACGTGGGCGACTGGGTTCGCATAGATCAGGTGGAGGGCCGCGTTAAGGAGATCCGATGGCGACAAACTTCTATCGAGACCCGAGACTGGGATACTGTCGTGTTTCCAAACAGCTTCCTGATGAGAGGACGGGTCACCCTGCTTGGCCACCGGACCGGCGAACCGCGACAACATCGCCAGTGGGTCTATTTCAACGTGGATTTCCGGTACCCGCCGACCGACGTTATCCGGATTGTTGATACGGCATTATGTGCCGAGCCGATCAAAAATGTGGCTCAACGGCCCGCCCCGCATTGTCTGGTTATAGACTTCAAAGACAGCTACTCGGCTTATGCAGTTCGCTACTGGTTGACCGATATGGCGCTAACCGATCCGACTGACTCGCTTGTTCGATCACGCATATATTCCGCGCTGCGGCGCGCGGACATCAGGCTATCGATCCCTGCCCGCTCCATCTTTGTAACCGAAGAAACCGAAAAGCGCCGCGAGCGCAAGCAGAGCGAGAAGATCGCGCAGCGGGTCGAAGCGCTCAAGCGCGTTGACCTGTTTAGCCACCTGACCGACGAGGAGCGTCACGATTTGGCCGCGCGGCTGAAGGTGGCTCCGTTCGTGCGAGGCGAAGCGCTCACCAGACAAGGCGCGGAGGCTCACTGGCTGTACATAATCATCGAGGGCACAGCCGACGTTCAGGTCTCGGTCGATGGGAGGAGCGAAAAGGTCGCGTCGCTAGGCGAGGGTGATTTCTTCGGGGAGGCGGGAATGATGACCGGCTCCCCTCGAAGCGCTACCGTCTTCGCCCAAACTGACATGCTTTGCTACCGGGTGGACAAGACCGCTTTTCAGGAAACCATCACTCGCCGCCCTGAGATTGCCGAGGACATCTCTCACGTGCTCGCTCGTCGTCGCGTCGAACTCGAGGCAGTGCGAGAAGAATTGAGCGAAGAGGCCAAACGACAGCGAATGCACAAAACGCAAACGGCTTTGCTGGATCGCATACGTGAGTTCTTTCGTCTTGGCGACGACGACGAGCAGGGTCGCTGAACCGCAGCAGGTGGTTGACGGATTCACTTGCCTGCTTGTTGCGGTTGAGATAGAAAGTGGGGGAATAGTCCGACAAACTTCAGTTGTCGATTTGTCTTAACGCGCCGTTCTGGTATCGACCAAACTGAAGCCTGTCGTTTTTCCTTGGCTTAAAAATTTTGTTTTTCGACGACAAACTGAAATTTGTCGGACATCTCCATAAGGAGCCACCATGCGAAAGAAGCTACTTTGGACTCTGATGCTTGTCTTCGCGGCATTGACTGTTGCCGTCCCCAATGTCGTCGATCAAAGCGCGCGTGCTCAGGGCAGAGGTGCGACCAGCCCCGAACTAATCGCTCGACGGAATTCAATCGAGAGCGAACTGCAATCAATCGCGATCGTCGAGCGCAAGCTTATGATCCCGATGCGGGACGGAGTGCGCATAGCCACCGATGTCTATCGGCCAAAAGACACTTCGAAGAAGTACCCAACGATCTTCGTTCGCACTCCATACAACTTTAACTTTTGGGACGTTCGCAGCGGCGCGCCGCGAGACATGTCCAGTGAGCTCGAAGCGGTGAAGCGCGGATATGCCTTTGTCGAGATGAACGAGCGTGGGCACTTTTTCTCGGAGGGCAACTACGACATCCTCGGCCCGCCGCTCAGCGACGGAGTTGATGAGCTCTCGTGGATCTCCAAGCAGCAGTGGTCAAACGGTAAGGTCGGCACCATCGGATGCTCGTCGACGGCCGAGTGGCAGATGGCGGTAGCAGCGCAGGGCAATCCGGCGTATGCGGCGATGATCCCACAGGGATTCGGCGCCGGCGTTGGTCGCGTTGGCGGCTACTGGGAGCAAGGCAACTGGTATCGCGGAGGAGCGGTCCAGATGCTATTCATTGCGTGGATCTCCGGTCAGCAGAACCAGGTGAGGCCGATGTTCCCGCGCAATGCATCGCAAGAGGATTTGATTCGGGCATCAAAGTCGTTCGATCTCGCCCAGCAGTTGCCGCCAGTTGATTGGTCAAAGGCGCTCGGTCACCTCCCGGTGATGGACATAATAAAGGCGGTTGATGGTCCGCGCGGGATATTCGCCGATGAGATGCCGGTTGATACCGGGGGCGCGATGATCAAACGTGCGCCTAACGATTCGGCCTGGTACAAGGGCGGATTGTGGCACGACAACATGACTATCAATGTGCCCGGGTTCTGGTTTATGTCGTGGTATGACGTGTCGGTAGGCCCCAACCTCGCTGCTTACAATCACGTTCGAAAGACCGCGAAGCCTGAAATCGCCAACCAACAATACGCGGTAATCGCGCCTACGCTTCACTGCGCCTACAAGCGCGCGACCGAGAACACGGTCGTCGGCGAGCGCAGCATGGGAGATGCGCGTCTGAACTATGATGAGATGACGTACGCGTGGTTCGATTATTTTCTTAAGGGAGAAAAGAACGGGATTCTCGAAAAGATGCCCAAAGTGCGCTACTTCACGATGGGGATCAACAAGTGGCAATCATCAGACACCTGGCCTCCGCAAGGCGCGCAGCCTATGAGCTTTTTCCTGTCGAGCGGCGGCAGGGCGAATACGCTCAACGGGGACGGAGTCCTCAGCGAGACATTGCCGGCGACCGATAACCCCGACAAGTTCGATTACGACCCGATGAATCCGGTGCCGTCATACGGCGGTAACGTCTGCTGCACCGGGAATGCAGTGCAAGGCGGCGCGTTCGATCAGAGCAAGAAGGAGACGCGGCCGGACATTCTGGTCTACAGCACCGAGCCTCTCAAGCAGGGAGTCGAAGTGAGCGGTCCTATTGAGGTAACTCTGTATGTTTCTTCAGACGTAAAGGACACGGACTTCACGGTCAAGCTGATTGACGTGTATCCGGACGGACGAGCCTACAACCTTGATGAGACGATTCAACGGATGCGATATCGGAACGGCTATGACAAGCCGCTGGTATGGATGGAAACCGGGAAAGTTCACAAGGTAACTCTGCAGCCGATGACTACGAGCAACTACTTTGAGGCGGGTCACCGGATTCGCATTGAGGTATCGAGCAGCAACTTCCCGCGTTTCGACCGGAACTTGAACACCGGCGGTAAGAACTACGACGAGGTAAAAGGCGTGATCGCGCACAACGCTGTGCACCATTCGAAGCAGTATCCGTCGGAGGTCAAGCTGACAGTGGTGAGAAAAGAGTTGGGCAAGAAGCAATGAACGAGGATGAATATCAACAGCTTGTCGAACGTGTCCGCCTGCTCGACCTGGCTGATGGGACCACGACGGAACCGAGTAAGTACATGACCGCGAGTAAGGGAGAACACCTGAAGGGAGTCTTATGAACCGACGATCCTTTATCCAGGGCGCTGTTACGGGCGCAGCTTCGTTTGCCTTGCGCACACCTGCGCTTGCTGAAGTGAATGACATCCGCACCATCCGCGCGCAGATCGATAAGCGTCACGACGAATCGGTGAAGCGGTTGCAGGAGTGGATTCGGCAGCCGTCGATCGCTGCTGAGAATAAGGGTGTCAACGAAGGCTGCGATCTGACGATGCGCCTCTTTCGCGACGCCGGTTTCACGGATGTCAAGAAGATTCCTTCAGACGGCCAGCCCGGTATCCTTGCCACTCTGGACGCCGGCGCGCAACGCACCGTCGGCCTCTATTTCATGTACGACGTAAAGCAGGTTGATCCGGCGGAGTGGTCGTCGCCTCCCTGGGCCGCCGCGTTGGTCGATAGGCCAGGCGTCGGAAAAGTCATCATGGGCCGCGGCGCGGTAAATCAGAAAGGTCCGGAGTCCGCCTTTCTTGCGGCGCTGCACGCCATCAGAGGGGCGGGACGAAAGCTTCCTGTAAATTTGGTCCTGGTGGCCGAAGGCGAAGAAGAGATCGGCTCGCCGCACTTTCCGCAGATCGTGCGAAGGCCAGAAGTGCAGGCCGCGCTCAAACGGTGTAACGGGATCTTCATGCCGTTCGCCGCTCAGGGGCTTGATGGCACGGTGACGATGTATCTTGGCGCAAAGGGGATTATCGAGCTCGAGCTTGTCTCAACCGGCGAGCGCTGGGGTCGTGGACCGCGCAAAGATATTCACTCAAGCAACAAGGCTCGAGTTGACAGCCCCGCGTGGCATCTTGTCCAGGCACTGGCGACTCTGGTCTCACCCGATGGCAACGATCCGGTGATCGACGGCTTCGCGACAAAAGCGCGGCCTATCTCGCAGGCAGAAAAGGCGATGGTCGCGGAGGCCGCTCGCCGTCTCAGCGAAGCGGGCGCGAAGAAAGCACTGGGCGTCCAGCACTGGGTCAAAAACGCCGGCTGGCAAGAGTCACTGGAGATGCTCGTCTCGCGACCCACTGTAAACATCGAGGGTCTGGTGGGTGGCTACACCGGGCCAGGAGGAAAGACGATCCTTCCATACAAAGCGGTGGCTAAGCTCGATCTTCGATTGGTACCCGATATGACCGCGGCGGATTCGCTCGCGGCGGTAAAGGCACATCTTGCGAAACGCGGCTTTGGTGACATCGAAGTAAATATGACCGGCGGTTATGATCCAACCGCGACGCCGGCTGATGCAGCATTGATTCGGGCCGCCAAGAGCGTCTATCAGCGTGCGGGAATCGATCCGATTGTGATGCCGCGGCTGGCCGGGTCCTGGCCCGGCTATGTGTTTACGGGCGCGCCGCTCCGTCTCCCGGCCGGTCACTTTGGTTTGGGACACGGAGATGGAGCGCACGCGCCTGACGAGTATTACGTCATCGAATCTGCAAATCCGAAGGTTCAGGGGCTGGACGGCGCAGTGCAATCTTATGTCGAGTATTTGTATGAGTTGGCGACCTAGCACGCGCCGGTAAGGACGGAGTGACGGTAGGGCGCGGGCTAACTCACTCTGATTAAACGTCATTGCTGAACTCTGTAGTGACCACTGTTGTGCAAGGCCTTCCTTCAGACTAGAATCACCGTGGCAACCATAAGCAGTTGCCACAAAGACGTCACGGACGCGTGGGCGTTGGACAGACTGGAAGGAGATATCGATGTCCCGAGACCGCAAACCATTGACCGATGTGAGCGCGAAGCCTCAAGGCGCGCACCCGATGAGCAAATCCGCCGCGTTGGCTGCGGTGCTGGAAGCGCATCGCGGCGAACGGCACGCGATCGTGATGCAGGATTATCCTGATCCCGATGCCATCTCCACGGCCTGGGCGCACAAGCTTATCGCCGCAAGGTTTGGTATTGAATGCGACATCATCTACGAAGGACGCATAAGCCATCAGGAGAACCTCGCGCTTGTGCAATTGACTGAGTTGGGGATGGTTCGCTACACCGAGGGCTACAATCTCGAACAGTACAACGGCACGGTGTTTGTGGACAATCAGGGCACTACAGCGGCGCTCACTGACCGATTTGCGGCTGTTGGTGTAAAACCGATCGTTATCGTCGATCATCACGAGATCCAGGATCGGATTAAGGCCGAGTTCACCGACATACGTAAGATCGGCGCGACCGCGACGATTTACACCGAATACATTCGGGAAGGCCTGCTCGACTTGAATAAAAATGATGCCAACCACGTCAAGCTGGCAACGGCGCTGATGCATGGTATCCGCAGCGAGACTTCGGGGTTGATAAGGGGACACGCGGAAGAGTTGGAGGCGGCGAGCTTTCTTAGCCGCATTGCCGATTCGTCACTGCTTGAAGACATTCTCTCGGTGAAGCGGTCGAAGACGGTTATGGATGTGATTCGTCTTGCGCTCGAGAACCGCGAGATACGGGAGAGCTACTCGATATCCGGCGTCGGGTTTCTACGGAGTGAAGATCGGGATTCGATACCGCAAGCGGCGGATTTTCTCATGACCGAGGAGAACGTTCACACCGCGATCGTCTATGGGATTATCCTTAAGGGCGATCGCGAGATGGTGGTTGGATCGATGCGAACGAGCAAGGTAACTTTAAACCCCGACGAGTTTCTCAAGGAAGCGCTGGGAACGGCCGAGACCGGGCGCCACTACGGCGGGGGACGTCGCGGCGCCGGCGGGTTTGAGATACCGATAGGGTTTCTCGCAGGTATTGCCGACGATGAGCTGGTTCGGATGAAGTGGCGACTTTATGATGAGCTGATAAAGAAGAAGCTGCTTGCAAAGATAGGGGTCCCGCCGCCGGCGATTCGAAGCGAGACTCCGCGTAGCGAGACGGGAGCGCTGCCAACCGGTGGTCTGCGTGTGGAGGAAGTTTAGTTTAGGTTCCGGGTCGGGGTTCCGGGTTCAGAGTTCTGGGTTCAAGGTTAAACTCGGAACTCTGAACCCGGAACCCTGAACTCGGAACTGAACCCTGAACCAGGAACCCTGAACAGGGAACCCGAACTCTGAACCTAATTACCGCCTTCTAATGTAACGACGTTGCTTGCGGTTTCGGTGACGCTGTACGAGGTAACCAGTACCCGCGCCCGCGCCGGCTCCGATTACCGCGCCTTTCTTCCCGCCGATCAGCGCTCCACCTACCGCGCCGGCAACTCCACCGATAACAGCGCCCTTAGTCTTGCTGTGATGATGTCTATAGGGACGCCTGTGAGCCAGACCATCCACGGTAGCGGTCAATATGACAAAGGCAAGCACTAGAAACATCGCGACGATGTTCTTCTTTCTGACGATCTGCATCATTTGCATACTCTCCTTTTTTAGACGATTTGATCCGTAGTGTAGCAAATTCACTCGTTTTCGCCGAGCTCTTGGAGTGCTGCCGCAAGTCAGCGCGCAAAAAGCGGAGAAATTCGCTACCGGATGAAAACGACTAATCTTTCCGACGGCCTCCTTACTGCACAAATCGTTCCCAATCCATGACTTCAACTGTTGCAATGCGGAGCGCGACTGTAGCATTATGCCTCCGAAGCCTTTGGGAGAACGCATGTCGCGAGGAATAGATCGTCGTCAGTTTATTCGAGATCTCACCATGAGCGCCGTTGCCCTTGCTCTTGCGCCGCGTGTCGCCAGAGCCCAACGTCGCGGCGGGCTGAAGCTGATGAGCGAACCCAAGAACGTCGTGATTCTCGGCGGAGGGCTTGCTGGTTTAGCAGCCGGCTTCGAGTTGAAGAAGGCCGGGCACAACATCACCATCCTCGAGGCCCGCAAATTTCCCGGCGGCCGCGTTCAAACGATCTACGATTTCAGCAACGACCAATACGCCGAAGCGGGCGCGATTAGCTTCCCTCAATCCCACGACTTTACCTTTGGCTATGCGACAGACTTCGGGTTGCCGCTTAGACCGGCGTTCAGACCTGGCGTCGATGCGATGGCCAACATCCGCGGAAATCGGTTTAGGATTAGTTCGACCGGACAGGCCGAGATCCCGTTCAACGTCACCTCGCGGGAACGGACCGCCGGTGTTTTCGGGATCATCTCGCTATATCTGCGAGACTACATCGAGGCGGTAGGCAATCCGCGAAAGCCAAACTGGCCGCCCGATGAGTTGAGAGCGATCGACGGGGTCTCGCTCAAACAGTTCTTGATTGATCAGGGCGCCTCGGATGGAGCAATTGACATCATCGCCGCGTCGCAACTGGGATTGTTAGGTTTCGGCCTCGACTCCTTTTCGGCTCTGGATGGCGTCGTCACCGAAGCAATCGCCTCGGACCCGTTCTTTTACGAAATAATCGGCGGCAATGATCAGCTGGCTTACAGACTCAAGAAAAAGGTCAAGAAACAGTTTAAGAAGGGGTCAATTGTCCGGCGCATCGAGCAACATGAGAACCATGTCACGGTAATTTACTCCGACGGCGAGGGCATTCAGACGATCAATGCCGACCGTGTTATCTGCACTTTGCCTTTCCCAGTGCTTAAAGAGATAGAGGTTACACCGGGCTTTTCTGAAGACAAACAGCAAGCAATCAATGAGCTGAAACTCACGCCGGTGACACGCACCTATCTTCAATTTCGAAACCGGGTGTGGGAGCAAGCCGGGTTGAGCGGTTATGGATTGAGTGATTTGCCGATTCAAAACACCTACTCTCCTACGCTGACGCAATTCGGAAAGCAGGGGATACTCACTTCGTACGCCGGTGGGCAGCGCGCGCTGGATCTGAGCGCCTTGAGCGAAACCAATCGGCAAACCTTTGTCCGCCAGGAAATGGGCAATCTGTTTGGAGGGCTCGACAGTCAATATCAGGGCGGGACGAGTTACATCTGGCACGAAGATCAATTTGCGCGAGGTGCGTTTACTTATTTTGAACCGGGGCAGATGACCAATTTGCTGCCGATCGCGCAGCGTGCTGAGGGGCGAGTGCACTTCGCCGGCGAACACACGTCAGCGTGGCACGGGTGGATGAACGGAGCGCTCGAATCGGGGAATCGCGCCGCCGCCGAAGTAAATGATGCTGAGAGCACTGCTGCGCTCGCAATACGAGCTGCTAGTTAGTGCACTGGGCGGAACACTGAAAGGTCTGCCCGGCCGTTCCGTCCGGTCGCGTATAGACTATCCCGCCGGGCAGATTCTCACACAACCTTCCTTTTAGAATAATCCTGGAAAACGAATTAGCGGCCGCGCTGAATTCCTTCAGCTTTAGTTTCTTCGGTCGAACCCCGTTTATCGTTATCGAACCGCCGTCGTGGAACCTTCCGGTCAGAGCAAGGCTAAAAGCACCGGTGTCGCTGCGTTCAATGGCGCAGGACACCACGTCCGGCGATTGAGATATCGGCGTGTCCACGGGGACAGCGCCGCCGCTTGATCTGCAAGTGAAGGTAACCTTGACGCCCTGCTCGTTGCCTAGGGGACAACCCGCGGGTGCTGATGCAGGCAGTGCCGTCAGGTTGCGGCTAGTGCCGTTTGGCCCGCTCGCATAGATCAAGAAGGTCTTCCCGGCGCTTGCAGGGCCGAACTGAAAGAACGCATCAACCAGGTTCGCGGATAGAATTTCTATCGTACTGGCGTGAATCACGTTATTCGGATTCCCAACCTCGACGGCAAAAACCGATGTAACGTTGGGTTTCCCGCCGGGTAGCAAGAAACACGCGCCCGGTATCAATAGGTTCTGGCCATTCGAGCATTCGCCATCCGACGGCGTGGCAGAAATTACTACCGGCGCCCTGATACCGAGGTCGATCGGGCAGGTGATGGTCTGAGTGAAGGGGCCAAAAGCGTTATCGTCGCCCGAGGTGACAGTGCGGGTTAACGTAATGGTCGTCAGACCGCCACAACACACCAGCGGAAACGCGCTCCCCGGTGTTGTTGCGAGAGCAGGGATTGTCGCTTGAAGTAGCAGTCCATTAATCGACTTGATGTTCTTGAGTGGGATGGAAATGTCAGACACGCCATCTCCATTTGTGTCGCATCCAAGCGCGATCGCCGTTGGCATGAAACCGCATCCGATGAAATCCAGTGTTACATCGCAGAGCGCGTTGATTATCCCGACAGTAGATTGATTCGGGACCGCGGGCTGATTCGGCGCAACTGTCACCTGTCCATCGGGAAAGATAATGGGGCAGCCGTCCTGATCCGAGGCAAACGCCGAGACGGAGGCAGACCAGGGTTGGGTTTCGGCTATTACCACGCCTGGTTTACCGAGCTCGATAGGCATTGTTGCCGCCAAGCCGAGTGATAGAACCGCTCCTATTGTTGATGTCTTTATGCTCCTCATCTTGCACTCCTGAAGTGATGCCTGTGTTTAACCAATGGAAAATCGGTCGAGCTCCCGCACTATTGTGGATCGACGCCGGACAGCATTATATCCGAATGTTTGGGTCGCGCCAGAGTTCTTGCCGTGAACGCTATTTGAACTGTATGCTATCGGCTCTGATTCACGCCGTTCGAAATATGGAGCGACGAACCCACAACCCTCACTTGGACCCACTCAAACCCTGATGCTACGTCTCGCAATTCTCAAAACGCTCACTAAGCCGTTCACAAGTGGTCTCGCGTTCTTGCAGGGCGCGGGAGCCGCAGCGTGGACGTTTCCATCGGTGCTCGGTTCGGCGATGCTGATCGCGTGGGCAGCCGAGGCCGCGCAGTTTCTTATCTCGCAAGGTCTCGCGCTGGCGATGCTGGCGTGGCTCCAGACGCTGCCGGAATTTGCGGTTGAAGCGGTCATCGCCTGGCAAGCCGGCAAGGCCGCGGGCGACCCGTCGCTATCTCCGCATGTGAAATCCCAGGCGACCGCTCTAATGAGCGCGAACCTGACCGGCAGCCTGCGGCTGCTGGTGGGGCTCGGGTGGCCGATGATTTACGCAACAGCCGCGATCTTTTATCGCAGGCGAACCAAAAAACGACTGCGAGAGATCACGCTCGAGAAAGAGCACGCGATCGAAATAATTTTTCTGCTTGTTTCGATCGCCTACTTCGGAGTGGTCTGGTTCAAAGGCACGCTCAGCTGGGTGGACACCATTGGTCTGTCGATAATCTATTTCGTGTATCTGTACTTCCTCAAGAAAATCCCGCCGCAGGGAGAGGAGAAGATTGAAGATCTTGATCGGATCCCTCGATTTATCCTGCGTCAGCGTCGCGCGACTCGCAACGCGATAATCTTTTCGATGTTCGCCGGAGGCGGCTTGATCCTGTATTTCGCGGCGCATCCGTTTCTTGAGAGCCTGAAATCTATTGCCATAGGGCTTGGGATTTCGACGTTTGTGTTTGTCCAGTGGGTGGCGCCCTTCCTGTCGGAGTTTCCAGAGAAAGTTTCTGCGTTTAACTGGGCTCGTCGAGTAAGCAGCGCGCCAATGGCCTTGATGAACATGGTGAGCTCAAACATAAACCAATGGACGATGTTAGCCGCGATGCTCCCGATCGCGTATGCGCTTGCGCTTGGACACTTAGGTACAATTCATTTCGACGAGCATCAGCAGCTCGAGGTGCTTATGACCATCGGACAATCACTGTTGGGCGCCTTATTGTTGGCTAACATGAGATTTACCTGGTGGGAAGCGGCGGTTCTGTTCACGCTATGGGCGGTTCAGTTTGTGCTTTCAGGGTTCGAGCGCCCTCTGGATCCGGCGATGCCTCACAACAGTCTTGCGGTGGCTCTCGCGGGCTGGGTATCGATTAGCGCCGAACGGATCGAATCGCTAGCGCACATCGGGAAGGAAGTCATAACGGCTTTGTATTTCATCTGGACCGCGGCGTTGATTGCAATGGCTTTTATACGCAGGAGGACGTTTGAGGCTTTCGCGATATTCCCGAAGCTGATGCGAGAACACTGGTAATGAAACGTGAAACGGGAAACGTGATGCGTGAAGCGTGAAGCGAGAAATGTGAAGTGCTTCGTCTCACGCATCACGTTTCACGCATCACGTTTCACGCATCACGCATCACGCATCACGTTTCAGTCATCACGTCCTCCGGGAGGTCAACAATATGATTAAGACCATCCTTGTTCCGACAGATTTCAGCGAGCACGCCCAACGATCGTTTGAAAGAGCATTCGATCTGGCAGGGGAGCTTGGCTCGAAGCTTTACCTTCTTCATGTTCAGACCGAGAGCGCGTTACGAACCGCAATAAGAGAGGGACTATTTGGTGATTCTTCAACCGACGAGGAGTTGCGAGAGGCGGTGAGTCAATTGATCGAGGAGCGTTTCTCTAAAACGATGTCTGGGATCGACCGTTCGCAGGTGTCGATTGAACACACCTCGCGACGCGGTGATGCGGATTATGTAATACCGTCGTATGCCGAAGAGATCGGCGCAGATCTGGTAGTCGTCGGACGACGAGGCGCCGGATTGGTAAGCGAGATGCGAGCCGTTGTCATAGGATCGGTGACTGAAAGCATCATCAAAAAATCTCCCTGCCCGGTTCTTGTCGTTAGACGAGAACATTTTTGGAAGAAATAGAAGAAGGCAAAGGACAGAAAGGATTGAAGGGACGGAATCGTGAAACGTAATGCACGAAACGTGACGCGTGAGTCGTGAAATGGGAAGTGACGAGTCTGACCCATCACGTTTCACGCAGCACGTTTCACGCTTCTGTCCCTTCAGTCCTTTTCCATCCCCAATCCATTCACTCATACCTCAGCGCAATCATCGGATCGACCCTCGTCGCTCTCCGAGTCGGAACATAGCAGGCCAGCAACGCCACGCCGCCGAGTATCGCCGAGATGCCTATGAACGTCAGCGGATCCGTGGCCGTCACACCGTATAAAAGCCCGGCCATAGCGCGGGTCATCGCAAACGCGCCGCCCAGCCCAATCAAAACGCCCGTCAGCGTGAGCTTCAAACCCTGGCTGATAATGAGCTTGAAGATGTCTCGAGCCTGAGCCCCAAGCGCGAGGCGCACGCCAATCTCGTGGGTGCGCTGGGAGACTGCGTAACTCATCACCGCGTAGATGCCTACGCCCGCAAGCGCCAACGCGAGCAGCGCGAAAACGGCCATCATTCCCGTCGCCAAACGTTTGGGCGACATTCGCTCGGCTATGACCTGGTCCATCGACTTCACGTTGAAAACCGGCAGCGTCTTATCGAGCGCGCTCACTTCTCCGCGAACCGCCGATGTAAGCTGGGCCGGGTTGGAGTCGCTGCGAATCACCAGGTATATCGAGCGCCATGTGTCCTGCGAATATGGAACATAGATCTGCGCCTCGAGTTTGTCGTCGAAATCCCCGTTCATTACATTGTCGGTCACCCCGATGATTGACACTGCCGGGCCGCCCGGTTCTGCAAACTGCTCTCCGATTGGATCCTGGCCGGGTAGGAATCGGTTTACAAATGCTTCATTCACCAGCGCGACCCGAGGCGAGTCGCTGCGGTCCTGGCTGGTGAACTGTCGCCCTTTGATCAACCGAGTTCCGATGGCTTCAAAATAGTTGGGAGTGACGGGTGTGCACAAAATGTTTGGTTGTTTACCTTGTGGGAAAACTGTTCCCCCGATGCGCTCGTAACCGTGGCTGTTATTCGATCCGCCCATTGGCAAGTTGCCAACGCCGCCAACTCGCGTTACGCCTGGTAATGTTTCAAGCCGTTCCAGGAGCTGACTGTAGAACGTCAGCCGCGAATCGCCCTTCGCATATCTCTCACTGGGGAGCGAGACTTCCATCGTGAGGACGTTGGTCGGATTGACGCCGAGGTCCGAACGCAGCAGTTCCACAAAGCTGCGAATCATCAACCCGGCTCCGATCAGCAGAACCATCGACAAGGCGACCTCCGCTATCACCAGAGTATTTCGTGCGCGGTTGTGCGATGACTTCCCTGACGTGCCCTTGCCGCCTTCTTTTAACGCTTCGCTAAAATTTGTTCTTGTCGATTGAACCGCCGGAACAAGACCGAACAAAAGACCGGTGACGACCGATACAACCAGCGTAAAGACAAACGCGGTTCTGTTGATGACCAGGTTGTGCCAGCCAGGGATGAACTTTGAAAACTCATCGGGGATACCGCGAGACAGACTGCTTACTCCCCAAACCGAAACCAGCAATCCGAGCGCGCCACCTGCCAGACTCAGAAGCAAACTTTCGGTGAGCAACTGTCGGACGAGCCGCCATCGGCTCGCGCCCATGGCCAATCGAATAGCTATCTCTTTCTGTCGAGACGCGCCCCGCACAAGCAACAGGTTTGCGACATTTGCGCATGCAATCAACAGCACGAAGCCAACGGCAGCCAGCATCACCGGCCCGTACATCCGTGATCCGCGGGTTGCGTCCTCTGTCATTGACATGACATTGACGGTTCGACCGGCATTGGTTTCCGGATACTGACTGGCCGCGCGTGCGGCAATCGCACGGAGATCTTCCGCGGCTTGTTCTCTTGCGATACCCGGTTTGAGCAGCCCCATCACCTGCAAAAAATGACTGCCACGGTTTCTGAGATCTTTTGGCTCGAAGACCAGCGGCGCCCACATTTCACCGCCGTTGAACGGATAATTGAATTCAGGGGGCATCACGCCAATCACCGTAAAGCTTTTGCCATTTAGCCGGATACTCTGGTTGACGATGTTTGGATCGGCGCCGAAACGCCGCTGCCATAAGCTGTGCTTCAGCACCACTACTTGTTGTCTATCGGCCTGTCCTTCCTCGGGCGCGAAAGTGCGGCCGTACATCGCCTGCGCACCGAGCGCATCGAAGAATCCCGCCGAAACGTAGTAACCAAAAAAACGCTCGGGCTCATCGCCTTCGGTCAGGTCGAAGTAGCGCTGATTGATGACGACGACCTGATCGAGGCTTTGATTTTGCTGGATCCAGTCGTTGGCGTTTGCCGGCGAAACCGAACCACGCTTGAAACCCAATTCAGGATTGCTCTCCCACAGCATTACCAGCCGGTCTTGATTGGGAAAAGCGAACGGATGAAAGAGCGTGGCATCCATGGCGCTGAAGGTGGTGGTGTTAGCGGCGATACCAAGCGTGATTGCAAGCAAAGCCACAGCAGTGAAGCCAGGACTCTTAACCAGCATCCGAAACCCGAACTGGACGTCTTTGAGAACAGTTTCCATAGACTTGCCTCGACGGTGTGTTGGGTGCAGCCACTTCAACTACGCCGGAAAATCGAGATCGGTTCCATGATCAGTAGGCAGAAGGCAGAAGGCAGAAGGCAGAAGGCAGTAGGCAGTAGGCAGTAGGCAGAAGGCAGTAGGCAGAAGGCAGAATGCAGAAGGCAGTAGGCAGGAATCGTTTTGTAGTCCCGCCTTCAGGCGGAATCTTCTCTCGCGAGCTAACGCTGATTGATGAAGATTTGGCCTGAAGGCGAGACTACGAAACGATTCCTGCCTACTGCCTTCTGCTTTCTGCCTTCCGCCTTCTGTTCCCGCGTTACTCCGGAAGGCCGAGGTTTTGCGGTGCGTACGCGGCGTCGTCGCGCCTTCTCCTCAGCACCGATTCATCGATGAATTCATTCCCAAACTCGGTCTGGGCGATAGAACGCAGGTACCTGGGATTCATTCTCGCATACGCGCCCCTCAGAAACCCCTCGTAGGAGTCGGTAAGCCGCCCCAGATAGTTATCCGCCGCCACGTCCTGCAGCGTCATCGTGAGACCTGATTCGCTCGCCCGATCCTGCATCCATCTCAGTGATATGTCGGATAGCCGTCGATCGGGATAACCGCCTCCTACATCACAATGCGCTCCAATAAACCAGCGTTGCTCGATGGTCTGATCTGGTTTGTTGGAAGGAGTCCACAAACACACGTCGTAGTCGCGACGGTTCTCATCAATCGCTATTGCCTGATAGGCATTCTCGACAATCCCGCTCAAGCCGGTGTCGTGAAATTCGTACAGTTGCATATTGAACTTGCTCAGAAACTCCAAGGGAACTCCTAGAGCACCTACGGTATCCCATACGCCAACGAACTTAATCTTGATCTCTCGCGAGTACGCCGATCGAAACAGACGAGCGGTCCAGGAATCTACGCCGTCATCCCTGGTCCGATAAATTCCATAAGCCATCGCGGTTCGGATTCCCAGATGTTTTTTCTTTATCAATCCACAGTTTCGAATCATGCCGACGAGGCTTCGAGCGGTATAGGCGCCTCGACTAAAACCAAGGACGTAAATCTCGTCGCCATCTTCATACATTTCGGTAAGTACCCCGTAAGCTTCAACTATGTTGGAGTCGAGACCGGCACCGGTCGCGCCACCTGCAAACCGATCAAACCAGTGCGTGCCTACACCCTGGTCATACCATTTCTCTTGCCTGATTCCATCCGCGCCTGTGTCGTGTACTGACTCGAAGAATCTACGCACGTTTGTTTCGACCTGTTGCTCGTCGGGCAAGTTTTCATCCGCCGGCGTGTTCCAGGTTCCGTCAAAACAGATTACGATTCTCTTCATAGCTCCTCCTTGCAGCATCTCCGTTTTGGGGCCACGTAGTAACGAATTTATTCGTTCCAACCCGTCGATTCGTTTATTCAAAAAGAAACGAATAAATTCGTTACTACGTGGGCGACGAATAAATTCGTTACAACGTGGACGGTCGTGCTAGCCTTAAGTATCTCGATTCAGAGTTCTGGACAATTGTCTTAACTTGCGACTGTCCTATTCGCAGGCCTTGAAAATCGCGCTGATATCGCGAAAGCTCACGACGTCATCGCCGAATGTGAACGTCCCGCTATCGCGCATCTCCTCCGCGGCGCGAATAAATGCGCTAAGAGCGACTCGCGAGAGGACGCTGCCTACGCTTACGCGCTTCACTCCTATCTCGGAGAGCTCGGTGAGGCTCAACTTCACGCCGGCAAGCCCCATCAATACGTTCAGCGGCCGGTCGAGAGAGCTCACGACCGCCGCTATGTCTTCCCTAGTCGACAGACCTGGTGCGTACAGCACATCCGCCCCTGCCTCTTGATAAGCCTGAAGCCGCTTGATCGTGTCGTTGAGGTCTTGGCGGCCAAACAGGTAATTTTCAGCGCGCGCCGTCAAGGTGAACGGGAAGGGAAGTGAGTGCGCAAGCTCAGCGGCTGCGCGGACGCGATCGGCCGCCAGTTCTTGTTCGTAGATGGGCGTGTCGCGTCGTCCCGACGAGTCTTCGATCGACCCGCCGACAAGCCCCGCTGCCGCGCCAAGCCTGATTGTCTCGGCGGCGGTTTCCGGTTCATCGCCAAACCCGTTCTCGAGGTCGGCGCTGACCGGGAGATCGGTCGCTTCGACGATGCTCCGGACATGCGCGATCATCCGGTCGCGCCCGACCGTGTTGTCCCGCTGCCCGATCGAAAACGCGAATCCGGCGCTGGTAGTTGCGAGCGCTTCGAACCCCAAATGCGCGAGCACCCGAGCCGTTCCAACATCCCAGGGATTGGGTATGATGAACGCGCTATCTCGTTGATGAAGAGCCCGGAATGCGGTTGCTTTTTCTGTCTGATTCTTCATAGCGGGTCGATAATACACCAACGAGAATACAGGCGAAAACGCCACAAGGCAGAAGGCAGAAGGCAGAAGGCAGAAGGCAGAAGGAGGGGCACAGGGCAGAGGATTGGGGGTTCCAGGGCTCTGCCTTCTGCCTTCTGCCTTCTGCCTTCTGCCTTCTGCCTTCTGCCTTCTGCTTTCTGCCTTCTGCTTTCTGCCTTCTGCACGAAGGCTCTATTGTTCGTCCAGCTTCGCGCCGATAATTTTTTTGATCTCGGGTGAAAACCCGGTTGGATCGAGCAGAGTGCCGTAGAGTTTTAGCCAATGCGTATGAGCCAGCTGGTGAAGGGCGAACGAGGTCTGCATCGCTTGCACCCGGCCCTGCGAGTCCTCGGCAACGTTGACTGCCTCTTTGGTCAGCTTTAGCGCAAACAGTGATTTCGTCGCAATTTTTCCAGCCATCTCAATAGCCGCATCTTCGAGTCTCTCGCGCGGTACGATTTGATTAACCATTCCCAATTGCTTCGCCTCCGCTGCCGAAAGCCAATCCGACGTAAACAGAAGCTCTTTTGCCTTGCGCGCTCCGAGTTCCCACGGATGGGCGAAGAACTCGACGCCTCCTATTCCGAAGCTCACAACCGGATCGCGAAACTGTGCGTCCTCGCTGGCGATGATTATGTCGCAGGGCCAAATCAACATCAGGCCGCCGGCGATCACCTTACCTTGAACCGCCGCGATGGTCGGTTTAGGTATGTTGCGCCAGCGTTCGCAGAAGCCCAGATAGATTTCCTTTTCGCGGGCCATTTGTGCTTCCGCCCCGGCGCAGGTAAAGCCGCACCACGTGCCGACGGTGCGGAAGTCAGCCATATTCTGATAAGGATCCTGTTCGCGAAGATCGTGGCCGGAGGAGAAGTGAGGTCCGTTGGCCGCGAGAATAATCACCTTGACCTGATCGTCTTGAGCAGCGATATCGAAGGCGTCGTTTAGTTCATAGAGCAGCCTGGTGTCCTGGGCATTAAACGTCTCGGGCCGATTCAACACTATACGAGCTATGTGCTCCGCGGGCCTTTCATACAGAATAGTTTCGAATGAAGTCATTGAGCCCTCCTCAGGCGCGGCCTGTTTAAGATTGGGTAGTGTAGCATGCGATTTACCTCTTTGGAGTGCGCCGCCCTCTTTCGCATTCAATGTCTCAAGCATGCGCGGCGGCGCTTTCGTAGTGCGGTGCAAAGACTCTAGAAGATCTTGAGCAACACGGTTCGAGAGGAGAAAGCTTGGGCGAGCATTCTAAAGCGGCTGGAACCACTCGAAGCGAAGTATCGATTACAAAAACGTTAAGTGCCTTACACCAAAACTACGAAAGCGCCGCCACGGATGCGACAGTTTATAAAAGCGAAAGAGGGCGGCGCACTCCAAATAAGTCGCTGAATGCGATAAAAGGGCGGCGCTTACTTTTTCAAACCATCGTCGTCGATCCCCGAGTAGGCGCCTTCCCACCGCAATCCGAGCCACGCATCCCAACTCGGAGTCAGGAACAACTCGGAGTAGATTTTTTCATTCAGGCTGGCAACGTCCGAGGCAACCGCTGCTCCCGCAAGCCATCGGAGAATACGCGTGCGAAAAACATACTCGTTGCGAACGGTATCTTCGGCGATCGCGCGCCGAAGGACGAGAGTAGCAAGTTGCAACGAGTCCGACGTCAGGGATGGATCTTTGAAGGACATCAACGCGTGCGTCGATCGATCGAGACGCGCATCCTTGGTGTGTCGGCGAGCGATCATCACCCAACCGGCGTCGCTCCCAATCGAGTCGAGCACCCCTGGGCTGCCAGACATCCCGCGAAGAATTGGCCGTTCGATTGATACAGCTTTTGCGACCGCGACGGTCGCCGCCCGTTCGGCGCTCGGCGCCGCGCCGGTGGCTGTTGGGATCTCACGCGAAGGCGCGGACCTGAGCCCGGCTCTTTTAACGTCATCCTGCCAGGCGCCCTCGATCTCGTTGAGTCGAGCCGCGTGATACTGTCTTAGAGCGGCGTCGCGCTCGGGCTTTGACTGCAACGATGAGAGTTCCGCAGCCGCCGGCAATATGCGGCTCAGCTCGCGAAAGAACGCGCCCGGCCCGTAGAGACCGGGAAGCGCATCGATCACCTGGCCCTCAGAGTTCAATACGTAGTGAATGCTGTTGCCGGTGAGCGTTCTTTCCATTTTGCGCCCGTCGCCAAAGTCGATAGTGAGTTTTGGCACCGGCCGTACCGATTGCCAGTGCAAGATAAAACGTTCGCGAAGCAGCTTAGCGATTTCTTCGTTCGCATAGAGGGTGATTCGGAACAGGCGGCTGTTGGCGCAACTGAGATCCTCGTCCAATCGTCCGAGCAGTCTCAGTGAAAGAATTGGTTTGGCCTGAGCTTTGGCCGCTGCCCTGGCCTGGTCGAGGTTTGTGTACCAATACAGCTTGGAGGCATAGCAGTCCTTCTGTTGGCAGATCGAATCAAGTGCGGCGAGCACCTGTTTGTTTTTCGTCGATCGCCCCAGTTTGCCCGGATCCGCATTACTTTCACTCCAGCCATCGTTAGCCGCGGGTGATCCGTTCACAGCGGCTTCAATCTCGAGGTGGTTTGCATCAAGGAACGCCCGCAATCCCTCAGGTCCCATTGAACGCAGCGTATCGATGGCAATGGCGGATTCACCATTATTGGTCAGAGCTCGCCGGGCGAGTGTTTCCAATGAGGGTTTGGCGGATGAGTCGCTCCGCATTGTTGATGAACCGGCCGTCGCAACACCGGACAGCGATACTGCGATGAACGACGTGAGGACTAACCCTGGCAGGGAGTGTCTTAGCATAAACTCTCTCCTATTGCTGGCTGAATCACGGGCGAGTGGTCGAATCTGCAAACGCGATCGCGATTCGCTTGTTCCGGTTTGTTTGATCACCTCTCTGTTGCCAACGTCAATCAGCAGATGATAAATTTTTCGTGGTTGTTATTTTTCTTTTAACCCGATTGTTGCCGTGCAAAATCTTCGTTGTGCCCGTCACTGCCTAGATGCTCAAATCTCACCTCGCGCCAGCGTTAGTGCAGCCGTCAACTCGTGAAACCTAAAGGAGACTGTTAATGCCATTCAACAAATCGGATCGGCCCGATGCAACCGAGTCAGCCATTTCGATTTTCGCGCGGGCTCGCTTGATGCTCCTGGCGGCGCTAATCGCTGCGATTTGTGTAGCGGCGGTTCCCCAGATGGGGACCGCGTCCGGCCGGTCGAGCACCGCGCAGCGCGCTGCGACAATTGGCACGTCAACCGCTTTCGCGAATCAGCAGGGCTCGACGGCGCCGACTCAATCAACGGCCTTGTCGCAGCCGATGCCCGTCGATCCTGAGATTAAGATGGGCACGTTCTCGAACGGGCTGCGCTATTACATCCGAGCAAACAAGAAACCCGAGAAACGGGCAGAGCTGAGACTGGTGATCAAGGCGGGTTCAATTCTGGAAGATGATGATCAACAGGGTATGGCCCATCTGGTCGAGCACATGGCTTTCAACGGCACCAAGAATTTCCCGAAGCATGATCTGGTGCAGTTCATAGAATCGCTTGGCATGCGCTTTGGAGCGGATCTGAACGCTTACACGAGCTTTGACGAGACCGTTTATCAGCTTCAGGTCCCAACCGACAAACCCGAAACGATGGACAAGGCATTTCTTATCCTCGAGGATTGGGCGCACAACGTCACCTTCGATAACGCCGAAATCGAAAAAGAGCGAGGCGTGGTTATGGAAGAGTGGCGGATCCGACGCGGCGCAGGCGAACGAATGCAATCCAAGCTTTGGCCAATAATGCTGAAGGGTTCTCGCTACGCCGACCGTATCCCGATCGGCAAACCCGAGATTATCCAGGGGGGAAAGGCGGAGCGGTTGAAGAAGTTTTACACCGACTGGTATCGGCCCGATCTAATGGCAGTGGTCGCCGTTGGCGATTTCGATAAGACTGCGGTTGAGAAGATGGTCACCGCTCATTTCGCTTCGATACCAGCCCAGGCAAAACCCCGACCCCGGCTGGAATACGATGTTCCCGATCAACCGGGAACCCGTTATGCGATCGCAACCGACAAAGAGATGACCGCAGCTACGGTCGAGGTCGACAACATTCTGCCAGGACGCGAGGAAGGTTCCATTGGGGTGTATCGGCAGCAGATCGTTGACCGATTGTTCTCAGGCATGTTCGGCAGCCGGTTTTCGGAGTTGGCCCAGAAGCCTGAATCGCCGATTATCTTTGCGGGCGTTGGCCGAGGGGCCTTCCTGTCGCGCACCAAGGACCAGGCTTCTCTCTTTGCCCAGGCCAAGGAGGATGTTATCGAGGCCGCTTTGGAAACGTTGCTCATCGAAGCGGACCGGGTGACCCGTTTCGGGTTCACAGCATCGGAGCTCGAGCGGCAAAAACAGAACGTACTGCGCGCCTATGAGAGATATGTCGCCGAAAAGGACACCACTCCCGCGGCGGACCGCGCCGATGAGTATGTCCGAAACTTTCTCGACGGCGAGACTCTCCCAAGCGCCGAACACGAATACGAGCTTCACAAACGCCTCTTGCCGGGGATCACGCTCGACGAAATCAACAAGCTAGCCAGAGAGTGGTTTCCCGATCGGAACCGGTTAGTGGTGGTCAGGGCGCCTGAAAAGAGCGGGGTGACAGTTCCTGACGAAAAGACGCTGGCGGCGGTCATGAAGGCCTCGTCCTCGAAGGAGCTGAAAGCTTATGTGGATTCACTCACTGCCGCGGCGCTGCTCGAATCGATACCCGCGCCCGGTTCTATCGCCAGGACCACGACTAAGGATGCAATAGGTATTACGGAATGGGAATTGTCGAACGGCGTCAAAGTGGTGCTAAAGCCAACAAATTTTAAGGCCGATGAAATTCTTTTTCGTGCGGGCAGCCCGGGGGGCACCTCGCTAGCGAGCGACAAGGATTACATTCCGGCCAGCACCGCAACCCAGGTCATCACCGCCGGTGGTCTGGCCAAGTTCAACGCCACCGATCTGCGGAAACTAATGACCGGCAAGGTCGCGTCGGCCAGTCCGTTTATCGGCGAACTCGAGGAAGGTCTCAACGGCAGCAGTTCCCAGAAGGATCTTGAAACGATGTTTCAGCTTATCTATCTCAGGTTCGTGCAGCCGAGAGCCGACGCGACGGCATTCGGGGTGCTGGCCAATCAGGCGAGGACCATGCTGGGGAATCAGACAGCGATACCGGAGTTCGGATTCTTTGAGGCGCTTACGACGGCAAGATACGGGAATCACCTGAGGAGACGTCTCTCGACGGCGGCGACGGTTGATGAGTGGAACCTGGACAAATCGCTTGCGTTCTACAAAGACCGTTTCGCTGATGCGAGCGACTTTACGTTTGTTTTTGTCGGAAGCTTTGATCTGGCGACGATGAAGCCGCTGGTCGAGCGGTACCTGGGTGCGCTCCCGTCGACTCATCGAAAAGAAACGTGGAAGGATGTCGGCGCGTCGAGCGCGACTGGGGTCATCGAGAAGAAGGTTGAGAAGGGCATGGAGCCCAAGAGTCTGAATGCGATCGTCTTCACAGGAGCCTTTGAGCACAACCAGATGAACCGAATCGCAATTCGAGCAATGTCAGAGGTGCTTCAAATGAGATTGCTGGAGACGATTCGCGAAGAGCTGGGCGGCACCTACAGCATCAGCGCGAGCCCGAGTTATCAGAGGATTCCAAAGCCGGAGTACTCGATCTCGATCGAATTCGGATCGGCGCCGGAACGCGCCGATGACCTGGTCAAGAGAGTTTTCCAGGAAATTGAAAAGCTGAAAACAAACGGGCCGACTGAAAAGCAGGTTAGTGACGTAAAGGAAGCACTGTTGAGGGATTTCGAGACCAACAGCAAGACGAACAACTACCTGTTATCTCAGATCGCGTCGAGGTACCAATACGGCGAAGACCCGGCAGGTCTATGGAAGATTCCGGAATACTACCAGAAGATCGATGCGGCGATGATCCAGCAAGCGGCCCGCACTTATCTGAATGTGAAAAACTACGTGAGGGTAACGCTGCTACCTGAGAAGAAGTAACGCAAGAATTGCGGTTGCGGATTGCGGATTGCGGATTTCCGATTGTCGATTTCCGATTGTCGATTGGTCTTGCGGTTTCCGTAATTCGCAATCCGCAATCCTCAATCCGCAATCCGCAATCCTATAGCCTGTGCGAAGGGTTTCCGATGTGAATATGCGCGCCGGTAGCCACGCCGCGAATAGCCGATCGGAAGGCAAGAAAAGGTATGCCGTTGCCGCGCAAATAATTGATCAACGCTTTGCCTTGGACGCTATCCGGGTGTACCGCTACATCCACGGAGTTTCGATGATCGAACCCCAGGCGGTTGTGAGTATCCGACTGCCCTAACGCGCTGACAGGAAGCTGGCGGCCGAACTTGGACGCGAAGAAGTCCTTCACTGTTGATGCCTGAGTAAGTGCCCAGCTTCCTGTGCCGCTGTATCGCATCACTGCAGGGGTCGCCATGTAGCGTCCCTTTGCCCCAAACTTCAAGGCAGGTCTAGCCGTCTCAGCGCTAGCCTCAGCGATCAATTGTTCCGATTCCACAAGTTGCTGGCGAGCCTGGTCCAACTGCGTCTTTGCTTCTGTTATGGCGCGCTCCGCGGTGTCCAGTTCGCTCTTTGCTATCAAGCCTTTAGCTTGGAGCTCTCTTCGCTGTTCCAGTGCCTCGGTGGCGGTCTTAAGGCTGGCTTCGTAGAACGGGATCAGAGCTTGTACGCTTTCTTTGTGCTTCTTGGCAGCGGTAACGAAGTCGGCAGTGGCCCGCGAAACCGAGTTTTGGGGTCGGGCCTGCTCGGCAGGGCTCATCGCCAGGACATCTCCCGTCAAGCAGGCGACCATGAAAACTGCGGCGGAAAGAATTCGTAGTTTTTGAGACATACCCTTGCCCGACTTCTTCGTCTAAGTGTTAGACAATTTGCCAGCGCGTCTGGTTGCATGGGGCCGGTTCTAATCACGAATTGATCGCCTGTAACCATTCTCAAGCCGACAGTGTCTTATCAGATGGAACCTTCGAAAGGATAGGATGACACTAATAGACAGAGAGGTAACATGGGTAAATTAAACCGAATTCACGCAACCGCTTTGGCGGCTGCTTTGGCGCTTGCCATAGCGGTACCAGTAGCGATCGCGCAATCGAAGGATGCGGGTGGGAAGAGACAACGTCACGCTGAAGGTCGCGGCCACGAGATGCGAGGCGGCGATCGGATGGGAGCAGCATTTCGAAATCTTGATCTGACAGACGCCCAAAAGGCCCAGATGAAGTCGATCCGCGAAAGCCACGCCCAAAGCGTGCGTCCGCTGGCGGAACAAATACACGCGAAGCGCAAGGAGATTCGCGAGGCGAGCGCCGGTGGCACGTTCAATGAGTCTCTGGTTGCACAGAAGCTCAGCGAAATAGCGCCGCTTGAAGCAAAGCTGATGGGTGAGCGGTCTCGACTTCACCAGGAGATGCTTTCCGTTCTGACTGCGGAGCAAAAGGCTAAACTGGAGCAGACTCGAGAACAGCGCAAATCACGATGGGCCGGACGCGGTAACAAGCGGACCACATAGTGAGCACTGGACGGCAGGCCCGCCCGGGCCTGCCAGTTCAGAATTTAAGCAGGAGCGGCTCTGGCAATCGAGCTCGAACAGGCTTCGGACCTGGACCTTGTAATCCTGGCCCGCGAAGGTGAGGAGCCGGCGTTTGAGGAAATCGTGCGCCGATTCAGCCCGCGAGTCTTTTCCATCGCCGGCAAATTTTTTAGACAACGAGCGCAGATCGAAGATGCGGCTCAGGAAGCGTTCCTGAAAGCCTACACCCAACTTTCAAGTTATGAAGGGCGAGGCTCATTCGAAGGCTGGCTCAGCCGGATCACCGCGAATCAGTGCATCAACATGCTCAGGAGCGCGAAACGAAGACCCGAGTCAACAGTCTCCGAGCTGACTGACCGAGCGGGCCCGTGGCTTGAGAATCAGATGACCGACGCGTCCATCGAACGTCATCAAGCGCACGAGCGCGGCCTGGTCGCTTCCGATCTCGCCGACAAAGTTCTCAACGAGTTGTCACCCGAAGACCGGCTGGTTTTATTGTCGATAGACGGGGAGCATTTGCCGGTGAAAGACGTCGCCGAAATGACAGGCTGGTCCGAATCGAAAGTAAAGGTCCGTGCATTTCGCGCGCGCCGCCGGATGCGACAAGCGGTTGAGAAACTACTTGGGACCAGACTGACCACCGAGAAGAAAGGCGGGTAGCTGAATGCCGGACACCCACATCATAAGCACACTTGAGGAGAAGTCTTTTGATAGCCTGAGTGGCGACGAGGTCTTGAGAGCTGAATTGCACATCGAGTCGTGCGTTGAGTGCAAAGCCGCATATGACGCGGCACGGATCGGTTCTTCTCTATTACGATCTCGCGCGGATGAAACCCTTGAGGTTCCTCCTTTCTTCAAGACGCGAGTAATGGCTGCAATCCGCGAGCGGCGTCTGTCGCCTGAAGAGCCCGCGCTGGTCAGGATGTGGCGAGCCGCCGGAGCGATGGTTTCAACATTCGCGGTCTTGCTGCTGATTCTGGCGGGAATGACCATCTTCAGCGAGGACCCGTATTCACAGGCGGACCTGGCGACCCAGAATCTCTATTCGGCCGAGTATGTAGTGTTGCAACGCGGCGAGCCAGAGGAGACTGAGCTGGCTGACGATCAGGTGGTATCGACGATTTACGAACTGGAGGATGGTGATGGACAGTAGCACTCGAAGCAAATGGCAGGTCCGACTCGCGGTGCTTATTCTGTTCGTCGTGGGTTTCATAGCCGGCGGGTTGGCGATGAACATGTATCGCGGGCCTGAGTGGGCTCCGCGAGCCGGCGGTCGCGGCGGGTTCGAGCAGATGCTTGACCGGCTGAATCTGACGGATGACCAGAGAACCCAGGTCAGGGACATCTTTGAAGACGCCCGCAAACAGGTGACTGAATTGCGAAAGGAGTCGGAGCCCCGGTTCCGCGAAGTGCGAAAGAATACCGATGAACGGCTCAAGGCGGTGCTAACCCCGGAGCAATGGGAACAATTCCAGCAGATAACAAGCCACCGTGGCCGCCGCGACCGCCCCCGAAGGGAAGGCGGCCGACGGTAATACGGGAGAACGAGGGCCACGCGATTTGCTGCTTTCGAGCTTGATGAGCGGAGAGATTGAGGTTATGACCGGCGAAAAGAAGATTGTCATCATCGCCGGGCCAAACGGAGCGGGCAAGACGACGTTTGCGCGACAGTTCCTTCCCAATGAAGCCGGGTGCCCGATCTTCGTCAACGCCGACTTGATCGCGGCGGGCCTCGCGCCGTTCTCTCCAGAAACCGCAGCGATTCAAGCGGGTCGGTTGATGTTAGAAACGATCAACAACCATGTGAGTCGCGGCGAAAGTTTTGCCTTCGAATCGACTTTGAGCGGTCTGATGTACGCTCGCTTGATCCCGCAGTGGAAGCAAATAAGCTATCGCGTGAAGTTGATCTATCTTAGCTTGCCCGATCCTGAGATGGCGGTCGCCCGGGTCGCGCATCGCGTAGCTCAAGGAGGTCATTTCATTCCGGAGGCCATCATTCGACGACGCTTTGCCGCAGGCTGGCGCAATTTCAATTCAAAATATAAGCTTCTCGTCGATGCGTGGGCGCTGTATGATAACTCTCAACCGCAAGCCGTTCTCATCGAGGAGTGCGTGAATGAGTAAGACCAGTATTCTGGCTGAGACTGATCCTGATCTGGCGCAAGCTGGCGCGGCGCTCGAACGCGCTGCGCGCGATGCAAGGCGACTGGCAGATCAAACAGACACTCCGTTTCTAGTGTTCATCGATGGAAAGATAGTAGACCTGCGCGAGATAGAACAGGAATCCGCCAATAAGGATAAGAAGAAGGCAAGTTAACGCAACCGGGAAGCTACCGGAAGGGGCCACGACGGCACCACCGGCTGGTCGCCTCACGATGAATGCGCAGCCTGACCGAAGATCAACTGGTGCAAGCAACATCGCCGAGCACTTCCGCGACGTACTCGGATGAGAATCGATTGACGCCCTCAAGAGGAATTCCCTTGGGCCAGTCCGCAAAGAACTTGATCCTGCAATCACCTAAAGTTCTCGTTACCACAATTGCCTTGGCGGCCGGAGTACTGGCGGTAGCCGTGCGCGCGCCGCTCTCCGCTATGAACGCCAGCGAAGCCCCTTTGCACGCGATATCCAGTGATGCGGGCGGTGTTCGCCTCGAAGTGGGGGCACAGAATCCTGCGGTTCCAATCAAGCCTCCAGTAATAACCTCACCGCCGGGTTCGGCTTCTGTTGAACAACGGTCTCAAGGTACTGCCGCAGCCGCCGAACTTGTCGCGAGCTTTGATGGCCTCGGGGTCGGGTTCGAAGGCCCGCAGGGCACCGCTAACTTGCGAAACCCATCCGATAACAGTCTCGCCGTCGGTAAGGACCACGTCTTCCAAATCGTAAACACGCGAATGGCAATCTTTTCTAAAAAGGGCAAACGCTTCAATGAGACGGGCAAGGTGTTGTACGGTCCTGTAGCCACCAACACCATCTTCAAAGGCTTCGGTGGCATGTGCGAGGCTATGAACAACGGCGATGCGGTTGTTCGATATGATCAACTCGCCGATCGCTGGCTTGTGGTGATGCCAATTTTCAGACGCGGTCCCGAAAGACCTGATCAGCCAAAGCCCGGGCGATCCGGTGATCCCGCCCAGGTGAGCGTTCCTGGTCGACCGGGTCAGCCTGGTCCCGCGGCACCCCTTTTTGTTCCAGCGCGTCAGCTTGCACAACCGCCGCAGCCTCGCCCATCCGATCAGCCGGGACAACCGCCGCAACAACGTCCGCCCGATCAGGCAGCGCAGCCCCGCCCGCAGGGTCCCTACTCGATGTGTTATGCGATCAGCGCGACTTCGGACCCGCTCGGTTCGTACTATCGGTATGAATTCTTACGCCCGTTATTCCCCGACTATCCAAGACCGGCGGTTTGGCCTGACGGCTATTATGTTCCGACCAGCACCGGCGACGACGTGATTCAAAAACATGCCTGCGTCGTCGATCGCGCCAGGATGTTAAAGGGAGAACCCGCAACCGAACAGTGCGTCATCATCGACGGCGTGAACTTCCTGAACAACGCCGATCTGGACGGTAAGCTGCTCCCGCCGAAGGGCGCGCCAAACATCATGATGGCGGCCGGCGGAACTCAACTAAAAAAAGTCTTAGAGGACGACTCAATCCTGGCATGGAGGTTTTACGTCGACTGGAAGAACGCGGCGAACACAAAGATCACCGGTCCCGAAAAGATCGCTGTCGCTCCATATCATTACCTGTGTGACGGCCAGCTCACGAACTGCGTGCCTCAGCCCGGTACTGAGCGGCGTCTCGACGCCCAGGGCGACAAGATTATGGCTCGGCTGGTTTATAGAAGGATCGGCAACACCGAATCAATTGTTGGATTGCACTCGGTGAATACGTCAGTGGGCGGCGGCGGCGTGCGCTGGTATGAGTTCCGAATCGGAAAGGACCGCAGCGTCGGTCTGTATCAGCAAGGCACCTATGCGCCGGACGGTTTGTACCGGTGGATGGCCAGTCCGGCAATAGACAAGCTGGGCAACAT
>DASRIZ010000286.1:0-10621 GCA_035649735.1 Blastocatellia bacterium
GATCCCGCAAGTGAACTTTCAAATGATGATCGACGCCGGTTACGCGGCTGATCAGTTCGGCCTCCCGGGAACCGGCGGAATGACCTTCAGCATGCTGGATGACGGCACCAGACGGCGAAACGCGCTTCAAATAAGCGATGAGTTGTTGAGGCTCGGAGCTGATCTGAACGCCGGCTCGGATCTCGACACCTCGGCGGTATCGCTATCCGCGTTGAAGGAGAATCTTGATGCGTCTCTCGATGTGTTCGCCGACGTTATTTTGAATCCATCATTTCCGCAAGAAGACTTCGCGCGATTGCAAAAGCAGCGTCTCTCCCAGATTCAACAAGAGAAGGTTCAGCCGATCGGCATCGCGTTGCGAGTTTTCGCCGGACTCCTGTACGGGCCCGGCCATGCTTACAGCAATCCGTTGACAGGAACCGGCACCGAGGAATCGGTATCGAAGCTAAAGCGCGAGGACTTGATAAAATTTCATCAAACCTGGTTCAAGCCGAACACCGCTACGCTGATCGTCGTCGGCGACACAACGATGGCCGAGATAAGACCAAAACTGGAGAAGCTTTTCGGCGGCTGGCAGCGCGGCGACGTGCCGACCAAAAACATCGGCACCGTGGCGCTACCCCAAAAACAAGTCGTCTATATGGTGGACCGGCCCGGCTCCGAGCAATCGGTGATTCTGGCGAGCAACCTCGCGCCGCCCAAGGCGAATAAAGACGAGAGCGCAATCGAAACTATGAACTCACTCCTGGGCGGCAATTTCACGTCGCGGATCAACATGAATCTGCGCGAAGACAAACACTGGTCTTATGGAGCCGGCAGCTTTGTGTTTGACGCGCGCGGGCAGCGGCCGTTTATCGCCTATGCGCCGGTGCAGACCGACAAGACAAAAGAATCGATCGCCGAGATAATCAAGGAACTAAACGGAATCGTGGGGACGCGGCCGGTTGCGGCTGAAGAATTGATGAAGGCACAGGCTTCATTGACTCTTACGTTACCTGGATCGTGGGAAACGATGAATGCGCTGGGCGCTTCTATAGGCAACATCGTGCGCTATGGATTGGATGATCGCTACTACGACACCTATGCCGGTAAGATTCGCGCGCTGAAGGCTGGAGACATTGTTCACGGCGCAAAAACTGCGATTCAGCCTGACAAGCTGGTCTGGGTGATTGTGGGCGACCGCGCCAAAATTGAAGCGGGCATTCGAGAGTTAGGACTTGGCGAGATACGGATCATCGATGCCGATGGCAAGCCGGGAAAGTAGCCCCGAGCGCTTTTGCGTGTTAGCGGTCCTTGGCGTCTTTGCGCTAAGAGAACCATTGCGAAGGGGCAGTTCCGCGCAAAGACGCCAAGGACCGCTAACACGCAAAGACGCTCTTTAGCGGAGGCCAACTCGATCAAGCAGGCTGGTGAATCGCGGATCGTTGTGAAGCCAGTCGAATCGCGGATCGACGTTTAGGAACACCATGTAGTCGGTTCGGTCCTGCAGTCCCTTTTCAAGCAAGTTGAACGTCTCCTCTTTGTTCCCAAGACCCGAATAGACCAACGCAATGTGATAAGGAGAAATGTAGCGTTCGGTCGCAAGCTGCTTCAGTTCACCGAGTATTTTTTGAGCTTCGTCCTTCTTGCCCGCGAGCGCCAGCGTGTGTGCAAGCTCGGCGCGCATAAGCGGTGAGCCTCCCGAACCAGCAACCGCCTTTTGAAACTCGGCGATCGACTGTTCATACTTGCCCTTCTGCCCGTACGCCTGCCCCAGATACCGGCGCACCGCAAAAAACGTCGGGTCTAATTCGAGAACCTTTTGACAGGTCGCGATCGAATCGTCGTAGCGATCCGCAAAGAAGTAAATAAACCCGTAATGGGAGCGGATGATCAACGAGGTCGAGTCCAGCTCCTGTGCCGATTTTGTGTGAGCGATTGCTTCATCGGCGCGCCCGAGGGCTATCAGCAAATTCGAATACCATTGGTGCGCCTGAGCGGATCTCGGATTCATGACAAGAGCCTGGCGAAACTCCCTCTCCGCTTCTGACCAATTCCAATCGCCCCTGAACAGAGCATACGCAAGCGATACGTGAGCTTCGGCAAGTGTGTCGTCCAGATCGAGCGCCTTGCGCGCTTCGGCCTTTGCCCTGGGAAAAGCCTCGGTGGGAGGTTTGGCGCCGTAGGTGGCTAGCATGTTGTAGCAATCTGCCAAGCCGGCGTGTGCCATTGCGTAATCGGGCTTGAGCGCGACCGCTTTCTCGAAATGCTCGATCCCTTTGTTCAGTCCCTCGGTCGTTCGCTGGTTCCAATAATTGCGTCCCGTCTCATAAAGCTCTTCGGCGTCGAGCTCTTTGCGCTCCTCTTCGCTCAACTTCAAGCCGAGGGTATCAGAAACTCCGCGAGCAAACCGATGAAACGCCATGGTCAAGTCTGAGAACTTCGGCTTCTCTTGCGCCCCCCAGATGCGCGTCTTATCGCGAGTGTCGATGAGCTCGGCGTTGACAGTGAGAACGTCATCGCGTTTGCTGATTCTCCCGATCATCACCGCGGCGACTCCCAGTTCTCGGCCAACGGTACCAGCGTCGATCTGTTGTCCTCTGTACCGCTCAACGGATCCGTACGAGATGACTCTGAGCTTTTGGAGTTGATGAAGATGGCCGATGATCCCCTCGGTCAAGTCGTCGCTGATGGTCTCCATCTTCGGATCGCCGGTGAGGTTAGCGAACGGCAGTATCGCAACCGAGTCAATTCGATTCCGACCTCCCACAAAGGTCATCGCAACAGCCGCGACGACGGCAATCGAGAACACAAAGAAGGTCGCCTTCTTATGACGCTTGAGTTCGGTGATCAGGTATTCGGCGCTTGATGTCGTACGAATTGCCGGCGGGTTCGAGTCAATCATCACCGTATCATGCGAATTCGCGCCACTGCTCCGGCGCCCCACCACTGCGTCGCGTGCCCACTGAGGAGGCTGCGAGTGATCAAACTCCGCTTCGACGTCAAGCCGCTGTTTGAGCCGCTTGAGGTCAATCAACATGTCCTTGCTCGTCTGATAGCGTTGTTCGCGATCTTTCGCGAGCGCCTTGCTGACGATCCGCTCGAGTTCGGGCGGCACGTCATAAGCGTAGCGCGCAAGCGGGATCGGCCGCGTGCCCAGGATGCCGGAGATTACATCGCCAAAGCTCGCGCCTTCGAAGGGCACCCGGCCGGCGATCATTTCGTAGAGTACAACGCCGAAGCTGAAGAGATCGGTTCGTGAGTCCACCTGAACGCCGCGGACCTGTTCGGGCGACATATAACTGACGGTGCCCATCACAACGCCCGGATCGGTGTTGACGGGTTTTGTCAGCGCAGTTGGGTCGATAGTCGAGGCTTTTAGCGTGCTGGGTTCGCTGAGCTTAGCAAGTCCGAAGTCCAGGACCTTAACGACGCCGTCCGGTCGCACCATTATGTTTTCGGGCTTGATGTCGCGATGCGCGATTCCAGCTGCGTGGGCTGCGGTGAGCGCGCTTGCTACCTGTATGACGACATCGCAGATCTCGAGCGTCGACATCCTGCCTCGTGCCATGCGGCCGCGCAGCGTTTCGCCTTCGATGAACTCGGTGGAGATGAAGTGAACAGACTCGACCTCGCCTATCTCGAAGATGGTGATCAGATTCGGATGATTGAGAGCGGAAGCCGCTCGAGCTTCCTGCTGGAATCGTCGCACGCGCTCCTCGTCTTTGGTGAAGTCGACCGATAAGAATTTGAGCGCGATCTTTCGGCCCAGTCGCGTGTCGCGTGCGAGGTAGACTTCGCCCATCCCGCCGGCGCCCAGCGAGTCAAGGACTTTGTACGGACCAATCTTTGTTCCGGGATCGATAGCCAAGGCGGTAACAATCCCTCCCAACTGGTTGCCAATAAATCGTTGTCAGCTCTGGTACTTTGCAGCCGGTCTTAGGACCGCGATTCAGCCGCTGAGCTTATCACTTGAAGATTACGCTTTCAATCGGAATGACTGAAAGATAGTGCCCCTAACAAGAGTTTGATTCCCCTACGCGCAAACCCCCAAACGTTGACACTGTCATTGACGCTAACCTATCATCAAACTTATTTCTATTGGACTTTCCGACTCTGTGCGAGTGGCTTAGGAGAGCTTAATGAGCACGATAAATCTCACCAACCCGCTTCAGGAAGCGGAGCACGAATGGGAAGATCGGACACTCAATCCGGCGTTGAAACGATCGCCTGAAACCAGGAAGACTTTTACAACGGTTTCGCTGGCGCCGATCGAGCGGTTGTATACGCCGAACAGCCTGCCGGACTTTGACTACGAGACCGAACTCGGGTTTCCAGGCCAGCCGCCGTATACACGCGGGATTCACGCCACTGGGTATCGCGGAAAACTGTGGACGATGCGACAGTTCGCGGGGTTCGGTTCGGCTTTTGATACCAATCAACGGTTCAAATACCTTCTTGAACACGGTCAGACGGGGCTGTCGGTTGCGTTCGATCTTCCGACTTTGATGGGTTACGACTCGGATCACCCGTTCAGCGAAGGAGAGGTTGGTAAATGCGGCGTGGCGATATCGAGCCTCGCGGATATGGAAGTGTTGTTTGATGGAATACCGCTCGAGCAGGTTACGACGTCGATGACGATCAACGCTCCTGCTTCGATGGTGCTTGCGATGTTTTTGGCGGCAGCGGAAAGACAAGGCGCTGACTGGAGAAAGGTCGGCGGGACTCTTCAAAACGACATACTAAAGGAATACATCGCCCAAAAAGAGTGGATCTATCCGCCGCGGCCGTCGATGCGGCTGATCACCGACACAATCGAGTTTTGCACCCGGGAAGTGCCGCGATTCAATCCGATTTCAATCTCGGGCTACCACATTCGAGAGGCCGGCTCGACGGCGCTCCAGGAGCTTGCATTTACGCTGCGCGACGGGATCGAATACGTGCAGTACGCGGTTGATGCCGGAATGCATGTGGATGATTTCGTACCGCGGCTCAGTTTCTTTTTCAACGCACACAACGACTTTTTCGAAGAGATTGCGAAATATCGCGCCGCGCGCCGAATCTGGCACAAGGTGATGACTGAGAGGTTCGGTGCGACGAACCCGCGCTCGTGGATGCTGCGGTTCCACACGCAAACCGCTGGTGTATCGCTGACCGCACAGCAACCATTAAACAACATCGTGCGGGTGGCGATTCAAGCGCTAGCCGGCGTGCTTGGGGGCACTCAGTCTCTGCACACTGACGCTTACGACGAAGCGCTGGCGCTGCCGTCGGACGAAGCGGCGTTGATCGCGCTTCGAACTCAACAGATCATCGCCCACGAATCGGGCGTGACCAATACCGTTGACCCGCTTGGCGGTTCATACTTTCTCGAGAAGCTTACCCGCGACATGGAGGAAGGAGCGTTCGATTACTTCCGCAAGATCGATGATTTTGGAGGGATGGTCGAAGCGATCGAAGCAGGCTTCCCGCAGCGCGAGATTCACGATTCGTCTTATGAATTTCAGAAAGCGGTTGAATCCGGAGATAAGATCATCGTCGGAGTGAATGATTATGTCATGCAAGATGAGCGAATGGAGTTGTCGCTTCTTCAGATCGACGAATCGGTGGCTGCGCTTCAGGAGCAGCGTCTAAGGGAACTCCGCGCGCAACGCAATAACGAGCAGGTCGATAAGACGTTGAAAGATCTTGCGGAGGGCGCCCGCGGTCGCGAGAACACTATGCCGCTGCTTTTGGATTGCGTGCGCGCGTATGCGACTCTCGGAGAAATGTGCGATGCGCTCAGACCGGTTTTTGGGGAGTATCAGGAACCGGCGTTTTGAGAAAAGACGCTCGGCCGGTTCACTTTCATAAGGGTCCCCCAGTTGATCGCCGTACGTTCCTCGCGAAATAGATAAGGAGCTATCGTAATGAAGCAAATCAAACAACTGCTCGCGCTCTGCTTTGCGAGTTTAATTGTCGTCACCGCGAGCGCCCAGCAACCGAGAAAAGTCAAAGTAGACTTCAAGGACGTCAAACTCAAAAACGGTTTGCGGGTCCTGCTGGTTGAAGACCATAACGCACCCGTAGTCTCGGTTGCCATCACCTATGATGTAGGTTCTCGCAATGAGCGAAAGGGACGCACCGGATTCGCCCACCTGTTCGAGCATATGATGTTCACAGGCTCTCAAAATGTGGGCAAGAACGAATACTCGCTGTTGATTGATACCAACGGCGGATCAAACAACGCGACAACAAGCGAGGATCGCACTCTGTACTTCGCAACCGTACCGTCCAATCAGCTGGACATGATTTTGTTTTTAGAAGCGGATCGAATGCGAAATCTGGATGTTACCCAGGACAACCTCGACACCCAGCGGAACGCCGTCCAGGAAGAGCGCCGGCGTGGGCTCGACAATCAGCCTTACGGCAAAACCGGCGAGAAATATCAGGAGACGATTTACGACAACTTCGCTTACAAGCATTCGGTCATTGGATCGATGGATGATCTTAATGCGGCCAGTCTGAAGGACGTCACCGACTTCTTCCGTGTCTACTACGCGCCGAACAACGCCGCGCTCGCGTTGGTGGGAGACTTCAAGGCCGATGACGCGCTTGCCAGGATAAAGAATTATTTCGAATCGATACCATCGCAACCGACCCCGCAGGCAGTTGACACGACGGAACCCGAGCAGACTGCGGAACGGCGATTCACTGTTGAAGACCCGCTTGCTCGCCTTCCACAGATATTGATTGGCTACAAGGGAATCGTTGGCAACACCGCCGATGCTTATGCAATACAGGTGTTGAATCAGGCCCTTGCTACCGGACAGAGCTCGCGTTTCTATCAAAAGTTGGTAAAGGAAAAGGAGCTGGTGACCGGGATTTTTGCTTTCCCCAACGCGATGCGCGGAAACGGAGATTATCAGATTACCGCGACCGTCGCGCCCGGCAAGAAGATAGAGGATGTCGAAGCCGCTATCAACGAAGAAATCGCCAGGATTCAACGTGAACCAATCGCCGATTGGGAACTTGCGAAGGCCAAGAATTCTTCGCGCCGCGGTTCGATCCAGGGGCTGCAGAGTTCGTTGGGCGTCGCAACCCGGCTGACCCAGTTCGCGGTGTTCTACAACGATCCGAATCTTATCAACACGCAGTTCGACAAGATCGCCGCGGTTACTAAAGACGACGTACAACGCGTTGCGGTCAAATATCTAAAGGCAGCAAATCGTACTGTGGCCATTACTGTCCCGCCGACGAAGGCGCCAGCTGCCGGATCCGGGGCGAATCAGTGACACCGGGGCAACACAGCGATGCTGTTTGGACGTTACATCGGACACCAAGATCAGTATTCAGGGTCTCGAGCAGCAAAGCTTGCACTCTGAACAGAAGGCAGAGGATTGGAGTTATGAAGAACATTATCTCGAGATTTCGGCGACTGGCGATGATAGGCGTGGTTGTTGGGCTTGCAACGATGATCGCGGTCGCACAAACGCCAAAACCCACGTCAAAAGGCCTGGTGATAAAGGGAAAAGCGCCGATTAGCAAGGAGGTGCTTAAGGTAAAGCTACCAAAGCCGTTTGAGACAAAGCTAAAAAATGGCTTGCAGGTGATCGTTCTTGAGCAACACAAGCTGCCGACGTTTGCGATGCAGATGGTTGTACTCAGCGGCGGGCTCGCCGATCCGTCGGATCAGCACGGGGCCGCGCAATACACAGCTTCGCTGCTCCGTGAGGGCACCAAGACGCGCACGAGCAAGCAGATCGCCGAGCTGGCAGATTCACTTGGCGCCTCGGTTGGAGCGAGCGCCGGTTTGTTCTCACCAACAAGCAATGTTTCGGCTTCGGGACTGACGGACAATTTCGATCAGATTATGGAGTTGTTCGCGGATGTTATTCTGAATCCGAGTTTCCCCGCTGATGAATTCGGCAAGCTCAAGACACGCTCGCTGGCGCAGCTTCGCTTTCAGCGTTCAAACCCGGGCTTTCTGGCAAACGAGATGTTCCAGAAGGTATTGTACGGATCGCACCCGGCGGCGCGCATATCGCTCACAGCGGAAGAGATTCAAAAACTGACCCCGGACGCGTTGCAAAAATTCCACGCGACGCACTACAAACCGAACAACGCCATTTTTGCCATTGTCGGTGATGTCAATCCCGCGGAGATCGTCGCCAAGCTCGAAAAGACTTTCGGGGCCTGGCAGCGCGGTGACGTTCCTCAAACAAGTGTCCCCAAGGTAAATGAGACCGGCTCGGCAAAGATCCATCTTGTGAATCGTCCTTCATCAGTTCAAACAAATCTGATACTCGGGACTCTGGCGATTGAGCGCACCGATCCGGATTACTTTGCTCTCGATGTCATGAATCAGGTAGTAGGTGGAAACGCAAGCGCGAGGTTATTTCTTAATCTGCGCGAAGACAAAGGCTACACTTATGGCGCGTATAGCGCATTAGTCGCGTTGAAGTATCGCGGTACTTTTCGCGCGAACACCGAAGTTCGGACTGAAGTAACGAAAGGCTCGATGGACGAGTTGATGTACGAGATCAAGCGCATCCGCGATGAGAAAGTCGAGCAGGAGGAGTTTGAGCGAGCCAAACGCACTATTATTGGCGGCTTCGCGCTGCAGTTGGAATCGCCCCAATCTTTGCTGAACAACATCATGACTCAGAGACTGTACGGATTGCCCGCGGATTACTGGGACACCTACACACAGAAGATCGCGGCCATCACCCCGGAAGACGTTCAACGAGTGGCAAGGAAGTACGTCGATCTGAGCCGATTGCAGATCGTCGCAGTTGGCGACGCCACTAAGATCGCCGATGTGCTCAAGCAATATGGAACGGTCGAGGTGTACGATACTGAGGGAAGACTGGTGAAGTCATCGGGCGGCCAGTAACGAATAACTAGGATGTCAGACGAACGGATAAGAGTGCTTCTCGCGAAGCCCGGGTTGGACGGGCACGACCGCGGGGTAAAAGTAATTGCGCGAGCGCTTCGCGACGCGGGGATGGAAGTCATTTACACGGGGTTGCGTCAGACGCCGGAGCAAGTTGTAGCGGCGGCTGTTCAGGAGGACGTCGATGCAATCGGTCTTTCGATCCTGTCGGGCGCGCATATGACGTTGTTCCCACGCGTGGTGGAGCTTGCGCGTCAGGAAGGACTCGATGATGTGATTATTTTTGGGGGCGGCATAATACCTGATGAAGACATCCCGCGGTTGAAAGAGCGCGGTGTCACTGAAGTCTTTACGCCCGGCGCGAGGATGGAGGACATTATCAGATTCATTCGGAACAACACCGGCCGCGGCAGCGAAGGGCCTCCCTTGCAGCCCACACAAGCATAAGAGACCCTCGGGTCTCGGAGTTCTTCGTAGTTTTGCTCTCATTGCGAGACAAAACATCCTGGCAACCTAAACTACAAAGTCTCGGAAAATCACAGAAATTCGCATTAAATCGACAGTCCGGGTCCGACCAGGGCCAGTCGTCCCCGTATTTTTTCTCAAAGCCCCTTAATTCCTCTTGTGTAATTAAGCCCTATCTATAGTAGAATGCCCAAGCGTAGTTGAAGCCAAGCACCCTGGGCTGAAACCGTCGGAAGCGGATCGCAGAATTAGCAGTTTGGAGATTGCGTTGCCAGCGCCGCCACGCTGACGCCCCACTCCGATGAACGCAAGCACCATCATCATCCGAAACGAACTTTAGTTGCGAGAACGCCGCTCGTTTTTTCGCGGCGGGCGAGTTGATCTGATGAGAAGTTAGGTTAACGGCATCGTCAGGTGTACCATGCGAAGCGCTGGAATCGATAAAATCGTTATTGAAACCCTGCAATGCGCGACGGGGTTGACTAATACCAATCAGCAACTCGTTGCCTCGCCATTGTATAAGCAGATTAGTGCACAAATAGTACGCGGGTTCTATACCGAGCGGTTGCTTGTCGACTTGGGCGACAAGCTCGTAGGCCTTGCTGAGCATGCTTACGGACTTCGGCAAGGGGACGCATTAGTAAAGCTCAGCCAAACGCTGCTTGCTTTACCTCTCCCTTCACAGTATCAGAGCGCGGCTCGATTCTTTCTTGCGTTGGGGCTCCGACGCCGGGGGCAACAGGAAGTCGGCAACTCAGTTCTTGAGAGGGTGGCGTCCGAACCGCAACATTTGTATTCCGCGAGGGCCCTTCAATCTTTAGGAGGGGTGATTCAAGATCTGGGCGATTATGAATTGGCGCTAAAAGTCTATTCTAAAGCCGCTCGTTGCGCAGGAGAGAATGGTCGGCTCGCTTCGGCATCGGTCTTCGCGCAGAAGAATATCGCAACAATCCACGGGTTGAAGGGTGATCATCAAAGAGCTGTTGCCGAACTGGAGCGATTGACTCCTTTCGTGCGGGCGATTGGTCCAATCCACCCCCACGTATACTACGACTACTTGAACAGTCTTGCAGTCGAGTTGGCAAATGTGGGTCGTCTAGAAGAGGCTGCGGGTACCGCTAGAATCGCGATTTCGTCTCCTTTTTCGGCAGCCTACCCGGAGTGGAAGGAAACGTATAATGAAATTGCCTTGAAACAGCGGCGAGCCTCGCATTCGATCGTTGCTGTGCGTTGGGCTACTGCTCGTACACGACGGATTGAAGAACCCACCTCCGATAATAACAACCTCGTACAACTGACTCG
>DASRIZ010000287.1:0-43964 GCA_035649735.1 Blastocatellia bacterium
CGAAATTACCGGGCATCTCAGGGCCGCTTGATATAGAACCGGTCCATGTAGAGTCGGTCCACGTTGATCAGCCGGATTCGCTGCAGGCGCTGGCGGATTTGTTGCTGGCCGGTCTGAAGCAATCCCAGCCCCAGGCTATCGATGCCAAGAAATGGCAGAGAAGGAGAGTGCTCCTCTGTTTGGAGGATGCCCCGACTCGAGAGACTTTGCGGTCGGCTTTGGAGCCATCTCGCTATGAGATGTTCTCAGCCGATTTTGCGCCGGAGGCTATTGAAATACTTCACGAACAACGCGCAGAAGTAATCGTCCTCAGCCCAAACTTTGACGCGGATCATCAGGGTGGCACCGCAATGATGCAATACGTCAATAGCCTCACACCTCAAGTCCGTCGTCGCACCTACGTAGTCCTTATTTCTCCGCAGCTTCGGACGCTCGATACCTATCTCGCGTTTGCGAACGGCGTTAATCTGACCGTACATCCGGAAGACGTTTCAACATTTCAATCGGTTTTCGAGCGCAGCGTGCGAGACTTCAATGAGCTGTACCGTCCATTGAACCAGGCGAGTTCAATCCCCGCGTTCTAACCAATCGCGCATTTTGACCTGTCGTTGCGGTCAAGTGTAGCTGGAATTGACATGGCTGCACTTTTCTCGATAATCTCTCGGGGTTAGCTAATTCTTCGCGAGCAAGTCGATATATGCGCCCGTAGCTCAATTGGATAGAGCACCAGACTTCGGATCTGGGGGTTACAGGTTCAAGTCCTGTCGGGCGTATACCAAATCCAAACGATCATCGTACCGCTCTTGACGGTTCGACCGTCGACTTGCCCCGAAACTCACAAATTGTTGAGGATTATTGGGAAAGTTCTTGACTCGGATTGGTCAAAGGAATATGATGATGCGGTGCGCTGAGTCGTCTAATCGACAAGCCCCCTTGAACATCCAGTAGCCCCCTATCTGAATGTTCCTTTCCCCCAACGCACCGCCAAAACAGTACCGCTTTATGGCAGGAACACAAAGCGGTGTTGTTTACGGGGCGGTTTATATCATACCCATCAACAGGATGCAAGAAAAAAGTTAAAGTAAATTGTTAAGAAGCAGTGGCCGCCAGTGATTCAGCGTCCTAACGTATTCAAATCTCACATTTACGCGGGAAACACCACCGAAAATCTTTTTTTGTAATACCAGCTTGGGTGAGCGGAGTGTGGGTTGAGAACCGCTTATCGTTGCGCCTCAAGGCTCTTACGGGTCTGATGTAAGCCCCTTACGACCGCGCTTCGGCAGTTGGAGCGCCAACGCAGGGCCCGATCATACCCATCCTTACGGCCTAGTCGAGCCAGCGAAGTGTTCCTGGTACCAATTCCAACTCCCAGGCACCGAGTTTCTCGCTGAACCACTTGCGGTAGATCGCAACGTAACGATGGCCGTCTGATTTTGCGGTTATCGTGACGAATTCCATATCGTTTTAGTACTCCCATTAGTTCTATTGGCAACGGGCGTGCCACGTAAGTGCCAGTCCAATTAGCATCCAGATGTCGACGCTTTTGATTGGGTAATTGCGCAACAACGGCGGCAACGAGCAGTGTGCTCAATTGAGGAAGAGGTCACCGAGGTGGCTGCGACAGTGTGAAAGGTTGAGATGGCGTGGGCTCAGACGATCCGAACTATCTTTAATTCAGCTAGATTGGTAATGAATGCTGTGATTTCCTGGCGGGCGGCTCGCTCGTCAACATCAAATCGCTTGCAGATTGCCGCCGCGAGCGACTCAACATCCGAATTACCACCCTGCTCTATTTCTTGCCAGAGCGCCACGCCGGTTTTGTTGAGCGAATAATAGAATAGAGTTTCGAGGTTAAGCAGAACGCCGGTTCCGTCCTCCAGCGCTGTGAAAACGGTAGGTGCCGACTTCTCAACACGCATTGTCCTAAAATAGTCTCAGTTCCGCCGACGTGCAAGTCGCGTCGGAATACTCCATTAGAGGCCGCTGTCCAAGAGCCTGGATGCGAGTTCTGCTCGACCCCGAACATTTGCCTTCTGGTAGACCTTGTCGAGATGCTTATTCACGGTTTCGACGCTTATTCTGAGCCGCTCTGCTATCTCAAGATTCTTATTTCCTTTTAGACATTCAACAGCTACTTGAGCCTCTCTTTCCGTCAACGACCAGGTTTGTCGAAGATGCTCTTCGTAGCTGGACCATCGTGATGCGGACCGTTTTATGAGACACAGGACATAGCTTTCTGCTCCCAGCATTCCTTCAGGCATTAACGTGCAATGTATCTCGTGTTCTATTCGGCCCACGGTCATATCTCGCACTGTCGTGTGCTCACCCGCAAGCCCCCGGGACGTGTAGGAGTCTTGATAGAAGTCGGCTGCGGACTCGATCACAGCGGCCACAAGCAGGTGGCCTTCGCGGTTATCAACCAGTAGCTTATCAAACGCGCGGTTATGCCAGGTCAGTTGTCCCTCCGCGTTTAGGAACACAGCCCCCTCGTTGATTTCGTCGAGCGCTGCCGCAAGGCAATAAAGCCGGTCGTTTCTGTCTAAGGGGGGTGCGGGTACGGGCAGGGATACATAAGACCCTTGAGCTAACATAAAGCCGTTCCTTTTCAGTTCTTGCCAGTCGAGCGAGACGCCACAAGCAGCACCGCCACTCTACATATAGGCAACGTTTTTGAATCAGGGGCAGGACCGAGAACTTCCCGGTGGGACAGCAGCAATCTGAAGCCTTTGTAAGTACCTCAGTCGACGAATACTAAGGGATTCGCTTCGATTCCGTTATAGGTCAGCTAGTTAGCATTGTCAACACTTTTGACTTCCGACTCTAATTATCCATAACGACTCGGAAACCGGGCGAGATCGAGTGGGCCGGAGACCCACCCAATCAGGGAGTACGCCGCATCACCAGATTGGAAACCCACCGCAATTCGGCTTTTAAGAGTAGGTGTGAACGGTTTTGTTCGGTCGATCACCCTGGCGGGCGGAATTCTGGATACCGGCAGTTCGTCCGTTTCGATTCTTCGGCAGTTTGAGGACGGACGAGTCCAGGTGCTCACCGCAAACATTAAGAAGATCCTGAAGGGCAAAGCGAGCCCCGAAGAGAACGCTTATCTCCGATGGGGCGACACCGTAATTGTGCACGGTAACCTGTTCAAGACGATGACCAGGATTTCGAGCCTCGTTGGCGTGACAACGCTGGTGACATTCCTGACCCGAGGCGGGCGTTAGCATCAATGATTGGAAGTCATCGTTGTTAGCCGCCATCGAGAAGGTCTCGACAGCGCGCGGCGCGCATCAATAAGAAAAGCAGTTGTTGGGGGGGAGCCTAAAATGCCTAAACCGATATTACATTTTTCAAGCGGAGAAGCAGACACGACCAGTCCAAACAACGGGTCGGCCGGCGAGGTTCGCCGAAGTCAGCTTGCCGATCTTGTAAGCGAGAACCTGCGGACGAGAGGTATGCGGCAAGTTGATTTCTGCCGGCAGACTGGATTCGATCAAGGCCTGTTGTCTAAGATTCTTTCGTCGGTGGTAAACACCTTGAACGTTGAGACCGCTCTGAAGCTTGCCGAGGGTATGAGCCTGCCTCCCGGGGTTGTCTTTGAGGCTATCGGGAAAAAGGATGTAGATGAGCTGCTGCGTCGTTTCTACAGCTGCTCGGACCGAGTGATGTAGTCGACGCGACGTTGACTCAGACTCCCAACTGCGCAATCTCGTATCAGAACATAAACTCGATGTTCCTGGTTAGCCCGCGTTCAATCCTGGTTGGCCCTGCGTCTCGCTTTTCGCTTTGTGGGTCCCAGCTTCTTGATGAACGCGAGCAAACTTGCCCGCTCGTCGGATGACAAACGCACGACTTCATGCAAGATCTCGGTAACGTCGGGGCTGGCGACAGCCTTCTGAACAGTATCGAGAATCACCAGGGGGTCTATCGCATCGGCGGCGTTCTTTCCTTCATCAGGTTTCTGAGTCCGGCCAGAAGCGACGTGGAAAAGGTCATCGAGATCAACGCCAAGTCCATCGGCCAGCGCCCTCAGCTTATCGACAGAGAGATTCCCGGCGCGGCCGGTCGTAATGCTTGCAACATAGCCGTCGGTTATTTGCCAGCCGGACAAGCGTTGAACGTCCTTTTGCGTCAGGCCCTTGAGCTTCATTACCCACTTTACGTATTCACCAAGCTGCTTGGCTCCAGCCATATCCCATCTCCGTAGAACTAGATATTCAACCCCTGTTCAAAAATATCATTGACACTTTGCGAGCGATCGGATTAAGATTGCGCGTGCTGAAAATACTCAGGGCGAGTTGGAATATAACACTGATCGGCGACAGGAACGAAATCGAGAAGTAAGAACCAATCTAGTGCGGCCTCCGAGCCCGGGTGAATTTGTATCATACGAGACGCGAGCGCTCAACGGCTGTTATATGAACGGCTAAGCAAACGCATCGGGCGCAGCCATCGCTGATCAGGCAGGCGGCGCCGATCCCGCTTCGTTTTTCCGTCTTCGGCTGGAGAGGGTACGCTGCGCGGCTAGATATGCAAATAGGAAGGCAGCCGCAACGTGTTCCCTCTCTTCTACTCCTCCAGTACATTACCAGCGAACCCCGTGCCCAACCGCCACTCCGGGTTGCCCGTTTGAGGGCGAGGGGTTGAGCGATTGAGATTGCGGTCTCGACACAAGTCCTGGTGACACCAGCGAGTAGCAACACCTTGCGCAATGCTTAGGTGACGAGGTTATCACGTCTGGCGCCGCGCCTTGTTGTCCCGCCTTGCGTGCGTTAGTATCTCGCGCAATTCGATCTAATGATCGCCTAATCGAGGAGCTTTCGACATGATCCAATCGAAATGGTTTCATCCAGTTATTACCGGTTTCGCTGGTTTGTCGGTCATCATCGCGCTCGTGACGGTTGCCGCGCCTGCGAGCGCCCAGGATGGAAACGGTGATCTGACCGGCGAACGCCTTGTAAACGCCCGAAGGGAGCCTCAGAACTGGGCCACGTACTTCGGAGCATACGATGCGTGGCGTTACAGTTCGCTCGATCAGATCCGAGCAGACAACGTAAAGAATCTGGTGTCAGTTTGGGCATTTCAGACCGGAAAGGTCGACGGTGGGCTCAACGCCACGCCCATTGTAGTTGACGGAATCATGTATCTGATTGCCAGCGAGGATCGAGTGTTCGCATTGAATGCCGAAACCGGCGAACGTCTATGGACCTATAATTACAGAGTCCCCCGCGATCTCGTATCTCCCTACGGCAAATTCAATCGAGGCGTCGCGGTAGGGTACGGACTGGTTTTCTTCGGCACGATGGACAATCACGTAGTGGCGCTCGACGCTAAGACCGGCAAAGAGGTCTGGAATGTAGAAGTCGAGGACGTCAAGAAGTGCGGCTGCAATATCAACGGCGCTCCTTTCATTGTCAAAGATAAAGTCATCGTTGGAGGGACCGGCGGCGACAGCGCGCATCGCGGCTACATCAATGCGTTCAATGCGAAGACGGGAAGGCTTGCGTGGCGCTTCTACACTATTCCCGGACCGGGCGAACCCGGACACGAGAGCTGGGGCGGAACCGAGATGTGGAAGTACGGAGGTGGTTCGACCTGGCTTACCGGTTCTTACGACCCGGCGCAAAACTTGATCTTCTGGGGGATCGGCAATCCATCCTCCGATTTCAACAATTCGGTGCGTCCCGGCGATAACCTCTACACCAACTGCATCGTCGCTATAGATGCCGACACCGGCAAACTAAAATGGCACTACCAGGAAATCCCGCACGACGCCTGGGACTTTGATTCATCGTATGAGTCCGTGCTTATCGATGTGACGCGCAACGGAAAGACCGAGAAACTTCTCATCCATCCAAATAAGAGTGGGTTCGTATGGGTGCTCAACCGGGAAACTGGAAAGTTCATTAACGCGTGGCCGTATGTCGACACGATCACCTGGGTGAAGAGCATCGATAAGGATGGAAAGTTGATCGGGCGCAACGAACCTGAAGTAGGAAAGCCAAATCTTATTTGTCCGAACTGGGGCGGCGGTCGAAGCTGGAATCACTCGGCTTACAGTCCGCGAACCGGTCTCTTGTATAACAATGGCATCGAGTGGTGTGCGACTGTAACTGTCCTTCCGCAGGAAGCGCGAGAAGGCAGATCGTTTGTTGCAGGCAATGTCGATGTGAAGCCGCCTCCAGACGGTCCAATTCGCGCCCACCTGGACGCGTTTGATCCAGTCACCGGACAAAAGAAGTGGAGCGTGCCGTTCAAGTACCCGATCCTATCGTCGATGCTCGCAACCGGGGGCGATCTGCTTTTCACTGGAGACGTTGAAGGGCGCTTTCTGGCCTTTGATGCGAGAAACGGCAAGCAGCTCTGGTCGTTTAATACCGGTTCAGGACATCGTGGCGGGCCGATAACATACTCTGTCAACGGCCGCCAATATGTGGCCGTTCCTTCCGGGCTCGGCTCAATATTCGTCAGTTCGATGCCAAGGACATGGCCTGAAGCGGCGGGCTGGCCGGGTGGGTCCGCGTTGTTTGTCTTTGCGCTGCCGCGGCAGACCAGGTAATAACCGTGGGCGAGGTCCGCCGCTGTTCGGGCAATTGCGTCAAGAATGAAAGTGCCAACCGTTTCAAAGATAGCCCTGTTGCTGCTGCTCTCTTTTGTGCTAGTACTACTTACCGTAGCGCACGGAGCGTTGGCGGGTTTTCAGGAGAACGACAAACTCAAAGACCCGCGATTCGTCGCAGAAGGCGCGACGTTATTCGCAACCACCTGCGGCAACGCATATTGTCACGGAACCGGCGGCAACGGAGGTGGAGCGCCTCGACTTCGCGGGAAAGGCCTGGAGGCGGGTTATGTTTTTAAGGCGGTTTCAAACGGCCTTTCTGGTACGTCGATGCCCGGGTTTAAGTCTGAACTCTCTGAAGAGCAGATCTGGAAACTGGTTGCTTTCATCTTGTCAGACGCGAAGACCGGCGCTGGAAGCACGTCTGACAGATTGCCGGAAACTGCGTCGGCGACTCCGCCGTTCAACCCTGCTGAATCGAACGCTCCGTTCGTGGGAAACACTCAAGCCGGCAAAACGCTTTTCTTCGATTCTTCCAAACCGAAGAGTTGCCACGCGTGTCATTCGTTCAACGGCGAAGGAACCCCAATTGGACCTGATCTGTCAGCAGGAGCCGCCAAATCACCGAGAGCGTTGTTTTTGAGCATCATTCTTCCGCGGGAACTCAAGAGTCCCCAATACGCGACAATTACTGTCTCGCTGCGCAACGGCGAAAAGATCGTCGGTGTGAAGAAAGAAGAGGACGCCGAGTCACTGCGGGTCTACGATACGGTCGAACTGCCGGCGGTCCTGCGTACAGTTCAGAAGACAAACATTTCAAAGATAGAGAATTCCGGCCAATCCGTGATGCCCACTGACTACGCGTCTGCGTATACGATGAAGCAACTCCTCGATCTCGTAGCATTCCTGAAGTCTTCGGACTCCAAGTCTCCAGTTACGCTAAAGGATTTGCTCGAATAGAAGAATCTCGGCGTTCTACCATCAACAACAGGGGACTCTGATGTCGACGATGAATAGACAGATATTACTCGCTTCAAGACCCGTTGGATTTCCGAAGGAGTCCGACTTCAATCTGGTCGAAACGGCGGTGCCGGCTCCGGGAGAAGGGCAGATTCTCGTTCGCGCGATCTACCTGTCAGTCGATCCTTATATGCGTGGGCGTATGAACGACGTGAAATCGTACGCAGCTCCGGTGGCGATTGGCGGAGTCATGGGGGGCGGCGTGGTTGGGAAGGTTGTCCAGTCCAACAACCCGTCATTCAAGGAGGGCGACATCGTCGAGGGCAGGTTCGGATGGCAAGACTACGCCACGTCGGACGGGCAGGGTGTGAGAAAGATCGATCCTGGGATTGCGCCGATATCGACAGCGCTTGGGGTGCTCGGTATGCCGGGTCTGACGGCATATTTCGGTTTGCTGGAGATCGCAAACCCGAAACCAGGAGAGACTGTCGTCGTTTCCGGGGCGGCCGGCGCGGTCGGCTCCCTGGTTGGCCAGATAGCGAAGATCAAAGGCTGCCGCGCTATCGGAATAGCCGGCGCCGATGACAAGGTAGCACATCTGACCGGCGAGCTTGGCTTCGACGGGGGCTTCAATTACAAAACCGCCGGCGACTACACGGAGAAACTGAAAGAGCTATGCCCGAAAGGAATCGACGTCTATTTTGACAACGTCGGCGGCGAGATCACCGATGCGGTGTTGAGCCGGATCAACACAGGGGCAAGGATCTCGGTCTGCGGCCAGATCTCGCAATACAACCTGGAGAATCCGGAACTGGGTCCGCGGCTGGTGCTGACCTCGCTGCTTGTGAAGCAGGCGCGAGCGGAGGGTTTCCTGGTGTTTCAGTTCATCGATAGATACCCGGAAGGCATCAGTCAAATGGCGACGTGGCTAAGGGAAGGAAAGCTTAAGTACAAAGAAGACATCGAAGAAGGGATCGAGAACACACCGCGTGCATTCATCGCGATGCTCAAAGGGCGGAACACCGGGAAGCAGCTCGTTAAAGTCTCAGACGCCTCCTAGAGATATCAATGGAGCTGTGTCTCGTGCGGCACTAAACAATTCGAGCCGGGTAGATTTACCCGGCTCGATTCGTTTTGATCCCTGTGAAAATGTCATCGCATTACTTTTTGATTTGCCGCCACGAGTACAGCTTAACCCTGCCGATGGAATCACCGTTATTCAGAGTTAATTGAAAGCTCCCTGTAACGACGTTGAGCTCGTCAATCGGTGACTCGTCTACGTGTGGCCAGTTAAATGCGATCATCTGTCCGTTGATGCTTCCGCTGCCGCTCAGCATCACCGCCTCGCCGGCGTAGCTGACCCCGGTAAACGCAATGTTTGCTGCGAAATCGCCGTTTACCCAGATGTCTTCCACGGCCATCATCAGAATGTCGGGGGTCACAAATGGCGGGAGGAACGGCGTGGGCAGGTCAAGTAGATTTGATGTGATGTTCACATTGCCCCTGACCTCAATTGACCCGGTTGTGAACATTGTGACGGCAAGCGGAGCGCCGGCGCCGCCCACATTGCCATTCAGGAGTATGTTGCCCCCGTTGGCAGTGCTCGCTCCGGCAGAGTTCAAATTCTGATTGGTCGTGTCATACCCATTTTTACCGACCGCGTATATTGTGTGACCGCCGGCGCTCGCGCCCACAATGCCCCAGGTGTCGGCGCTGTGCTCCCAGCCGACGTCTGTTGTATTGGCCAATTTGGTTGGTATGCCGGGGCTGTTGTAGTTGCCAGAGACAGAACGTGTGATGCTGATTGCAATTGGGGCCGACTGCTGTACGGTATTTCCGGATGATGTGTCTGAATCCAATTGCGCGGCCAGCAGCGCGTAATCAATGTTGAGCCTGTTAGCAAGAGTCTTGAGTTGCCTGGTCGTCGGGCTGCCACCGTCGTTCTCGTTGGTGCTATGAGCGCCATCCGCAAATTCGGGATCTATCAGCAATGTGTCGGCCCTGCGGATCAGGAAATCCTGGAGCCGTGGCGCAGTATATGGATCACCCGCGACCAACGGATCTCGAGTAACAAACGGAGGCAGATCGAGCGGCGGCTGGTTGCCGCCGTAGTAGCCACCCACCTGTCCGGCAAAGTCTCCTGTAAGTGTTCCCGAGGCAGTGACCGTTTGTTCTACCCACCATCCATTTCCGTTTTCGACGATGTTGTCGTTCGAATGGACTCCACCGTAAGAGCCGGTGATTGACGCACTGCCGCTGATCTCAATGTTGTCATTGGCTGAGAGCGCTGGAAACGGCAAGAAGGCTATCCATCCCTCGAGGGTCACCGATGCGTTCGCGTAGGTGCCGGTTGAATAAAGAACAAGCCGGTTGTTCTTATCAACGGTAGCGCTATTAGCATTGACGCCGGTGCTTTCGCTGTATCCTGCCGGATTGAAGTTGGGCACCTTAACCACGGCAGTTGATGCGGTGGGTTCATCATCTATCAAACTCACGCGATAATACACGTCGGGGACAAGCGCACCGGTGACTCCATCTCGAAGTTGGAAGCCGCGATTGGCGTCCTCGGGGTTGATCATTACGGCACCCGTGGCGAAACTCCCTGCGTTTGCGGTAACAAATGGATTGTTGCCGGACATGTAATCAGTGTTGAGTGGCAATGACCTGAGAGCAAGCAGCGCCGTGAAATCCACGCCGTTGTAGTTCGATACCAGACTCGCAGCGTGATTCAGGCCGGCCTCCGCCGCCTCGAGCGCGACAGTCTGAGTTCCGTATGTGCTGCTGACACCCAACTCGGAAATTGCCGTCAGACTCATGCCCATCGTGAGCGCAAGAAGAAGCGCCAGCGTTAGAAGCGCCATGATCAGCGCTGCCCCGCGTTCACCGTCGCGTGTCTGCATCGTTTCGTCTGTCATAATAAATCCTCTTCTCGACTATCGATTCCTCAGCCTGATCGTCGCGTTGTAATTCACTTCACGATAACGAGGGTCTCCGATCGGGATACCGCTCGGGATCGCAGTCAGCTGCACCTGAATTGCCTTATTTGTGTTACTCGCGCCGTTCGGATCTGTGAAAGTTATGTTGCGAATATTCTCGGCGATAGTAATGCTGACCGCAGGCACCACGGTGTTATCATCCATCACAATCCGACTGTTTGCGGCATCCAACCGCAGGGTTAGATTCTCAGATGTGACTATTACATCGGAGTTGGAAGAAACCGTGGTTGTGTTCAGCGTGTCGCCGTTCAAATCGCTGCGAAGCTGAATCGATGATGAAGTGACCGCGGTTCCTGAAGTCGTCGTGGGCGCCAGCAACGTAATAAAATTAAATGGATTGACGGTTGTGTTGGCAGTGGGATTCGTGCCCGCGCTGCGGATTATTTCGTTCAACCGCGCGACCGCGAAGCGGGCGTTGCGCTGCGCATCCGCATACGCTTCCTCGTACCTGTAAGCCTGCTGGAACCGGTTGAGGAGCATAAACGCGATACCCATCACGACCGTCAACACCATCAACGATATGATTAACTCCATTAAGGAGAAGCCGGCCTCGTGTTTTCTTTCAGGTTTCATATGATCCTCAGTTCCTGACGATTATCGTCGTTACCCAGAACCCATTCGCCAAATTGGCCGGCGGGTTGATTTGCCTCACGTTGATTGTCACATAGCGGAGATCGGCGACTGCTCCCTGCCTCACCTGCCAGGTGATATTGAGATCGCCCACCGGAGTGCCCGATGCCGTCGCATGATGCGGATTGTCGGGATCAAGCGTGTATGTGTAGTTCGCCCCTACAGGTGTTGGCGTCGTCGTTGGGGTTGGCTCGGGAGGTGTTACGGGTGCCGTCCACAAGAAAGCAGCCCTGGGCCGTAGAAAGTTCGGGCCGATTGGTTCCGACTCGGACATGCTCGCAACAACCGCCGGTACGGAGCCTCCAACCGCGAGCATCGGGTCTGTGATTGTTGGGGTCCATCGCGCGGTGCGAAGCCTGTCAACCTGGTCTTGAGCGGCCGAGGCCAGGATGTTCAACGTGCCCGACACCGAGTTGGCCCGAGAAACATAAGCTGAAATCCCGACTATTGCGACCAGACCAAATGTCACTACCACAATCGCAATAAGCATCTCGATCATCGAGAATCCACTCTCACCAGATTGTATGGACCGGTTGTCGAATACTCTCTTCTTCATCACTTTCTCCTGATCACTGGACGCTGACTTGGCCTCGCAGGTTTACATTCACCGTTGCGATCCTGCCCGAGGTTTGGAGCACGATGCTCTGAGCCGTAGCACCGATAGGCAACTCCCCTCGCGAGTTGAAACTGATCCTGATTGGATTTCCATCAGGGAAGGTTGCGGTTATCCCGTCCGGTAATTGACCCCAGAAAAAGCCTGCTGCTTCCGGGTTATCGGGGTCTATGGTGTCCGGGACGTTGTCGACGCCGAAGTCGAACCCGTATCGGCCGGAGCCGTTGTTAAAACAAAACGCAACGGTTCTGTTTTGCGCCATTGCGAGCGCGCGCACTGCGCTGATTCGCTCGGCCAGATGATTGGCGGCGTTGCGAAGTTGGTATGATTTTATTGAATTTGCTACGGCGGGCAGGGCGATCGCAGTCACCACACCCATAATCATCACCACTACCGCGATCTCGATTAGTGACTTTCCAGCTTCACTCGCACGTCCTCTCGCTATCTCGTAGGTCCTATTCAACTTCATAATTGACTCCGATTCTTCTCTCACATCCAGTTAAGGGTTTCGCGTGATGCTGTCGCAAGGTTCGTGCCGGGGGTTTTCTTTAGAAGATTGGAGACCTGATGAGAATTAAGAAGTGCCTCTAATCGAGTCGGAACGAGAGTGCATTGTGCCGAATTCCTTATTGAGCGAGATTCAGGTTACCCAAACAGGGCAATCGGGTTGAGCAGGTCCAGTAGGCAGTGAGAATGGTCTCGGCGCTTCTGCGACAGTCCGGTGTCACTCAAGGTCACAGTTTATATCGAATGCGTGTGAGGAGTGTATTGACCCCCATTTGAGGATGCGCAAGGGTGGACAATCAATCGGTTGCTGGAGTCTCTATTCAATAGGCAACGGATTACTGAACCAGTCAGCACACCGCTCCGTTTTAACTCAGGATTCGGTCAAAGTGAACGAACGGTCTAACGGTCGTGGAGGTGTTGATTATCTAAAGAGGCAGGGGTTGATTTATCTAAAGATGTCCTTGCAGTCTCCGCCCTGAATTCGATCCTGGATGCAGCGAAGCATCAGATCCTCGAGCTCTCCCCTGGACGTGAGCGGTACCCATTCGCTGCCGGTGACAGCGTTTAGCATTCCCTCGAACTTGGCGTAAACGCCTACTTGAGAGGTCTTAGGAGTAGCGGGAGTGATTTGGACGCGAAGCACGTAACGCCCCCTGGCCCAGTTTCGAACCTCGACTTTGGGCATTTCGCAATAGTGCTCGAGCTGACTCTTTGTGGCTATACCTTTTATGAATACGACCGGCTTTGTGATCAGAGTGCATTCACCGGTGGTGTTGCTGCAGTCTTCCTTGTCGAGCGGAATCTCCCGGGTTTCCAACATCTGTTTGGTTATCGATATAACTTCATCGCGCGTCGAGTTGATGATCGAAGGATTGGGCAGCGGCTTCGCAGGCTTCGGTCTCTTGAATTCAATCTGAGCAATCGCTGTCATGCCGATTAACAAAAGGGTGACGAAAGCTCCCGTGGTGCGTGCGGTTACTCTGTTGCGCATTGACTTGATCCTTCTTCCAAAACTGGATTGAACGTTAACAGCAGCATCGGGTTTATTCAAGGTACGACTCAAAGGTGGATTGCGCGATCCGCCCCGGGTGAACTACGCTTGAGCTTCAACAATTCAGCTTTGAAGGGAAAGAACTTGCGCCTATTCAGATTTCGGGTCAAATCACTGGTTTTCACGCTGTGCATAACCGCAGTATTCACCGTTTCCGCAAGCGGCCTAACACCGCAGGCAGACAAGTCTACGCATAAGACAGAACGCGCGCGGACCGCACCCAAAGCGATCGTTCCGTTAACCAGCTTTGACTTTGGCGACGTGTACACCGGTGAGGTAATCAGCCAGCTCTTTGTGATTAAGAACGAAGGTAACGCGGAACTTCTAATAACCGATTTCAAAGCCGATTGCGGATGCACGGTAGTTCGCGGGGACAAGAAGGTCGCGCCGGGTAAGCAGAGTACCGCCGAAGTCGAGGTGCAAACGATATCCCAATCCGGACCGATAAATAAATACGCTACTCTCCAAACAAACGATCCCGACCGTCCGACGATCGTTTTGACCATCATCGCCAATGTTCTGAAAGGCTCCCCGCGCCGACGGGGCAAATTCATCGGCCCGCTCTTTTTGTCGCCGGATTCACAATTGGCGTTGTTCGCAGCCGCGGGTAAAAAGGCCAGGGCGGAGCTTTCGGTTACTGCTGATCGTGATCCGGTGAATGTCGTGCGCGTCGAAACCGGTACCACCCAATTCGTCTCGCGCCTCGAGGTCATCGAGCCAGGAAAACTCTACAAGGTCGTGGTCGAGTCGACAGAAATCGACACCGGCGGGCTTTACATCGATCAACTACGAGTTATCACAGACAGCCCGGCACTGCCGGCGTTCAATGTCGAACTGGTCTTGCGAGTCTACCCTAAGAATTAATCCGCCTTTTGGTCAATCAGCGGCGATTGACCCTGATCAACATCTCGGTGCCGCTTTCGATCTTCAATTCCTTGCTGCCTTCGACGGCTATCGACCCTGCGCCCGCCGCGCCGCCGACAATCGTACCGATCGCTGCGCCTTTCCCGCCACCGGCGATTCCACCGATCACTGCACCCGCTACCGCACCGATTCCGCTGCGCTTGAGGGTCTGTTTGCCTCTGCTTCCGGATTGAACGCGGCCTTCTTCGTCTACCTTGCTCGAATCGGAGTCGTATATACGCAATACCTCGCCACGCAGAACGCCGCTCCGCCCATCCGTGAGTCGAACCGAGTCAAACGCCAGGCTCATAGTTGTCCGCCCCTGGACGCGTCCTGATTTGCGGATAGAACGAATGTGCCCGTTCACCGTCGCCTCGTCGTAACGGGATGGATCCACGACCGTTGCGGTGAATCGATCACCGACGCGCGATCCTTTGCTCGACAGCGTATCGTTCAGGCGGACCCGTAATTGGGTTCCGGCGGGCACCAGCGGTCTGGGCGCGACTCGCCGGGTCGATCTCGTCTGTGCATCCGTGCTTAAAGTTCCCAGGGTGCTCAACACTACAACAGCCGCGAGCTTCAGGATCGCGGCGCTAACGAATCTTGATCTCATCGTTCCTCCAAATGAACTCGCCAAACGTCTGTGAATTGTCCGTGCTTGAGAGAATGATAGTACAGGGATGTGTAACAAGAAAGTGGCGCCGGTCTCGGGTAGTGAATCAGTTTGGATTTCAGCGCCCCTATTTGGACTGCGCCGCCCCGTTCCGCCTTCGGTGACTTTTGCATGCGTGGCGGCGCTTTTGTAGTGTGGCGGGACACTACAGGAACAGGAGCGCAGGGGAAAAGCGCCGCCACGCATGCGAGAATCGTCAAATGCGGAAAAGGGCGGCGCAGTCCAAATAAGTGGCGCGCAGTCCAATAAGTGGCGCGCAGTCCAATAAGTGGCGCGCAGTCCAAGCACCAACACTCGAACCACCCTCTGACCCCGTGCGGGGCCACATTTGACCGCATCGCATCTGTTCGCTAGCATTGGCCGGCATTTGAACTTTGTGAAACCGCCAAAGGAGCTCCAACAAAATGAAAGCCATCCGCGCGCACGAGTGGTGCGGTCCGCGCGGTCTCGTTATCGACGAGATCGATCAACCTCAGCCGGGTCAGGGACAGATCGTGGTGCGAGTCAATTCCGCCGGGTTGAACTTCCCCGATCTGTTGATCATCACCGGGAAGTACCAGTTCAAACCGGCGCTGCCGTTTTCACCCGGGTTCGAAATCGCCGGCACCGTGGAGAAAGTGGGCCCGGGCGTCACCAGGTTCTCCGAAGGAGAGCAGGTCGTCGCCCAGGTCGCGGTCGGAGGGTTCGCCGAATATGCGCTCGCCGAGGAGACTCACACTCACCGGAAACCGGATTCGATGAGCGACGATGAAGCGGCGTCGTTCCCGCTTGTGTATCAGACATCATACTTTGGGCTGGCTTATCGAGGAGCACTGCAGAAAGGGGAGACTGTCCTTGTTCACTCGGCGGCGGGAGGCGTTGGTCTTTCCGCGGTTCAGATCGCGCGCGCTCTCGGCGCCGGCAAAATCATCGGGACCGCCGGCTCGGATGAGAAGCTCGAGCTGATTCGCAATAACGGCGCTGACGTGGCGCTGAATTATCAAACCGAGGATTTTGTCGAAGTCGTAAAGCGCGAAACCAACGGGCGCGGCGCCGATGTGATTTACGACCCCGTGGGAGGAGAAGTCGGCGAACGCAGCACCAAGTGCATAGCCTTCGAAGGCCGGCTGGTGATTATCGGCTTCACCAGCGGGAAGTTTTCAAACTTCGTCGCCAATCACATCCTTGTAAAAAACTACAGCGTTGTCGGATTGCACTGGGGAGCCTACCGCCATAATAAGCCGGAGAAGATCGAGCAGGGCTGGAATGAACTGATTGCGCTCTACGAGACCGGTCTCTTGAAGCCGGTCATTGGGGGCCGCTTCCATATGGAAAAAGTCGCCGATGCTATGGAGTTTCTGGCGTCGCGCAAAGCGGTTGGCAAGGTTGTGTTGCACTGGTAGCGCGAATCGAAGTCCGGCGGTATGTTATGATCCGCCGCGAGAGTACCAATCCGAACTGATAACTTATTGGGAGGACCGACGTGTTGAGGAAAGGTTTATGGACGCTGGTTGTGATCGTGCTTGCCGTGTGTTCAACATCCGTGGTTCGTTCGGCTGGCGGGCAGGAGAAATCGAAGAGCGCAACCGACATCGTAGCGCTCCTCGAGAAGTCTGGGTACAGCTACCGGAAAGTAAGCGATGGGTTGTGGGAGATACCGGGAACCGGAAAGAACCTCAAGGAGTTCGGGATCAGGCTCGCGTTAGCCGATGATCTGCTGCTAGTGATGGTCAAGCTGGCCGGGCGCAAGGAGCTGAGATTGGAACCTGCGTTGCTGACAAAACTTCTCGAGTTAAATCACAAATTCGACTCGATCAAACTGGCGTTGTCTGAGGATATGATCTATCTGAGAATGGACGCTCATCTGAGACTCCTGGATGATCAGGAACTGAAGTATCTCGTAGAACAGATAGCCAACGCGACGGATGAAACGTATCCGCAGATTAAGCCTTTTGTTGCCGGCGCGAAGTAGACGTCGTGGAGGAAGCCCCATGGTGAGACTAGCTCGATTGGCTTTTTACAGGCGCGTGACAATCCCGTTCGTTATCGGTTTGAACCTGGCACTAACAGCGTTCGCTCAAGAATCCCAAAACCTTGGGCTGCCGGCGGGGATGATTCGCAAGCCTGGCCTCGAGCTTCAACGCTCTGCAACAAAGATACCTGAGCCTGCATACCCTCCTCTTGCGAAGGCTGCTTACGTTAGCGGTTCGGTGGTTGTTGAAGTGATCGTCGACGAAGATGGCGCCGTGATCTCATGTCGTGCAATCTCGGGTCATTCGTTGCTACAAGATTCGGCGATAGAGGCCGCACGAAGGTGGGAGTTCGAGCCCGCCTCGGTTAAAGGTGTTCCGGTCAAGGTCATTGGCACGCTCACCTTCAATTTCAGGCTTTCAGATGCCGAGCGGATTGCCGGGGCGGAGGCGCAAGTCCGCGAAAATCCAAATTCACCTGAAGCTCATTTCAGTCTTGGTCAGGCATATGATTTGAGTCGACGGAACAAAGAAGCAATAGCGGAGTACACGTTAGCTATTCAGCTCAGGCCGGAATATTCCCTGGCATATTTCGCGCTAGGCCATGCCTATGAGTTGATGAGACGGGACGATGAAGCCCGCGACGCTTATATGCAGACAGCGAAGTTTGAACGTGTACTCGATTCCGCCGGTCAGCCGACAGCCACATTAGACCGAAATGCTTATCTGTGCATGGGACAGTTTCACTACAGGCACAGTCGCTTCCAGGACGCTCTGGAAGTTTTGAAACGGGCCGCTTCCATCTTCCCCGGTGACGATGACATCCACATTCATTTAGGGGTCGTCTATCTGGAAATTGGAGACATGCAATCTGTTAGGGACGAGTACGATGCGTTGAAGGACAAACAGAGTGAATGGGCCGTAAAACTGTTGGAGTCGATCTTGCGAAAGGAGCCATGAAAGTGCGCGCGACTTCAAAATACTTAAATCGAGGGGCGTTCTCTTCCCTGAATCCCCCGGCTGCTAATCCAACGGCGATTCAAACCGCCCATCTGGAATCGATCCCACCGTGTTCCTGGTCGTCTTCGGACTGAATCGCAAAGCTGTCTTCAATAGCTTCGGCGGAGTGGCTGAAGCCCGATGGGATGATCACAGCTTCATCGTGACGGAGTGTCAACTGGCTGTCGGCTATTTGCATTAGCCACGCACCCTCGATGACTCTAATGCACAAATCGCCGGTGGCAACCTCCGGGCGAGTGTGCTGACCCTTGCCGATCCGCATCCGTTTGACTGGTTCGGCTTGCGGCAACTCGCTTCGAACTGAGGTACGCGCGAATTTTCTTTCTACTGAATCCCAACGATACAACGTCATCTCGACTCCTGGTCCGACAAACTTCAGTTTGTCGTTGGTTTTCCTGATTCTGAACACTCAGACTAAAGTCTATGCTACGTCGACGGACAAAGAGGCCAGCCCCGAAGTAGCATAGACTTGAGTCTGTGTCAGAGGGCTTAGTACGGCCTGACGCCCCAGACTACAGTCTATGCTACTCCGTCGGCTGGCCAACACCACCCGCTCACAGGTGATGGTGTCTCTGCTTGTGTTCACGCCGCAGTCGCCGCCGCCTCCGAATCTTCGTTTATGATCCGCAACAGATGATGATCTTCAACAACCTTGATCTCATCCGCGAGGGCGGTGAACCGTTTGTAAACCCGATCGAGTTCGCGCCGTGTGAACTCGTAACCAAGCTGCTCGCACCTCAACCCCAGCGCATGCCTGCCGGAATGTTTTCCCAACACCAGTCTGCTGTCGGGTACTCCGACCGATTGCGGTGTCATAATCTCGTAAGTCAGCCGGTTCTTAATAACGCCGTCCTGGTGAATTCCAGCTTCGTGCGCAAAAGCGTTGCGCCCGACGATAGCTTTGTTGGGCTGAACCGAAACGCCGGTCAGCTCGGTCAGCAATTGGCTCGCCGGATAAAGCTCGCTGGTTACGACCTCGGTTGCAAACGGCATAACATCCTTTCGAACGCTCAAGGCCATCACGATTTCTTCAAGAGAGGCATTCCCGGCGCGCTCGCCAATTCCGTTTATCGTGCATTCGACCTGTCGAGCGCCGGCTTCAATCGCCGCAATCGTGTTTGCCACTGCAAGCCCCAGATCGTTGTGACAATGAACCGAGATCGCGGCGCGTTCGGACCCGCGCACCCTGGTTCGAATCGTCTCAATTATCCGCGTGAACTCGCGAGGCGTCGTGTAGCCGACTGTATCGGGGATGTTGATCGTCGATGCGCCCGCGTCGATAGCGGCTTCGACAACCGCGCACAGGAACTCAAGGTCCGTGCGCGTGGCGTCTTCCGGCGAAAATTCCACATCCTCGCACAGCGAGCGCGCGAGTCCCACCGCCTCGCGCGCCTGTTTGATCGCCTCTTCGCGGGTGATCCGGAGCTTGTATTCGAGATGGATGTCCGAGGTTGCCAAAAAGGTGTGAATTCTTGGGCGAGCCGCATCACTCACAGCTCCCCAGGCGCGCAAGATATCATCGCGGGTCGCTCGCGCGAGCGCGGCAATCGCCGGGCGGCGTATTTCGCGCGCGATCGATTGCACGGCTTCGAAGTCGCCGTCGGACGCGATAGGAAATCCTGCTTCAATCACATCAACGCCGAGCCGATCAAGCTGCCGAGCCATTCGCAGCTTCTCAGCCAGGTTCATGCTACAGCCGGGTGATTGCTCTCCGTCCCTCAACGTGGTGTCGAATACGATCACCTTCGAGTCTGTCATAGATTGTCATCTCCTCGAGGCTTACAGCTGTACAGGGCCCAAATCCTAAGGCGCGCGCTAGATCAAAGTCAAAGTTATAATTCTTGGGCTAGCCGTCGCTTTTGCTTATGCTATAATCCCGGCCGTCATCGGACCAAACTTTCGCTAATAGTCCGACAAACTTCAGTTTGTAGACGCTGAGCATTGACTGGTTTACGGAGCGCGCAGATTTGTGAAGACGACAAACTGAAGTTTTGTCGGGCATTTGGAGACTAAATGGACCTTTTTCAGCTCGAAGTGTTTGTTATGGTTGCGAGGGAAGGCAGCTTTTCTCGAGCGGCGGAGAAGTTGTACCGGACTCAGCCTGCCGTAAGCCAGGCGATTCGCAAGCTCGAACGCGAGGTCGGCGAATCGCTTTTCGACCGCTCGTCACGTGACGGCACTTTGACCGATGCCGGGCAAATGCTTCACGAATACGCGCAGAAGCTTTTGAATCTGCGGGGCGAGGCGCACGTCGCGCTCCGAGAGCTTCGCGAGATGCACAAGGGCAAGCTCGCGATCGCCGCAAACGAGTTTACTTGCCTCTATCTTCTGCCCGTTCTGTCAGAGTTCAGGCGGCTTTACCCGATGATCAAAGTCACCGTGCTGAGATCGCTCGCCAGCCGCATACCTGCTGATGTCCTCAAGCACGCCGCCGAGCTCGGAGTATTGTCGTTCAATCCAGAAGAGCCCTCACTTAAATCCATTGTCGTGTATCGTGACGAACTCGCGTTTGTAGTCAACCCTCGACATCCGCTGGCATCGGCAAAACAGGTGAGCATTCGACAGCTCGGCGCTGAGTCGTTTGTTGCTCACAACGTGCAGTCGCCGTATCGAGCAAAAGTTCTCGAGGCATTTAAGCGCCACAAGACCCAGCTCAATCTGGATGTTGAACTTCCGACTATCGAAGCGATAAAGCTATTTGTTTCCAGAGGCAGCGGCGTCGCTCTGGTGCCGGGAATATGTGTCGAGGATGAAGTCACAAGCGGCGAGCTAGTACGAGTCCCGGTAAAAGAGCTGCAGATCGAACGAAAACTCCGGCTCGTGTATCGGAAGAACGCGAGCCTGTCTCACGCTGCGCGAGCGTTCCTGAAGGTTGCCGAACTGGCGTCCGAAACCGAGTCCAGATATCTGTATCAGCCCGAACGATGAGGAGTAGACCCGGATTGGGCGCGTGGGCAGAAAGCAGAAGGCAGAAAGCAGAAGGCAGAAGGCAGAAGGCAGAAGGCAGAAAGCAGAAGGCAGAAGGCAGAAGGCAGAAGGCAGAAAGCAGAAGGCAGAAAGCAGAAGGCAGAAGAAGTGACTACTCCGCCTTCTGCTCCCTGCCTTCTGCTTTCTGCCTTCTGCTTTCTGCCTACTGCCTTGGTTGGCCGGCGATCGCTACCTTCCATAGTTCCGGATAGTCAGTGAATCCACCATCGATGCCCAATCCAACGAAGTGCTGGATGTCGGCGATGATGTTCGCTCGAAGAGTCGATCCATCCGATTGAGTTTCGTCAAGCGGGCGTCGGGCGTTGGCGGTTGTAGACCCGCGAAACGTATACGGGTGAATCACCAGCCCTGCTTTGTGAAACGTCGCTACGTCGTCGGCACTTCGGAGCAGGCTCTTGCTTGGACCGGCGCCGTTGGCGTAGGCAGCGATTTCCGCCGCAAGCTTTGGTGTAACTACCGCGGAGTCCTTTTCGCGGCCGGCGGTTTCCATCGGCAGCAGCTGAACTCGGGCGTAGCCTGGCGCGAGCTCCTTCATTCGAAGCAACCCTTCCTTATAAAAACATTGAACGAATATCCGCTCGCGCCGGCCCTGACGATCGAAGCCTCGCGTTTTGAGGGTTGTTGCGAGCAACGCGGCTAAATCAAACCCCAGCGATTTGTAGAACGCGAAGTATTTGAGCTCTATGTACAGACCGGCGCGGTTGCCGACGAGCTTGATTGCCTCTTCCATCGTCGGAACTCGCTGGCCGACATAAGCCGGGCTCGCGGCAAATGGATTCGCTTTGTTGAACCACGATCCCGCATCAAGTTGTTTGATTTCGGCAAGCGTAAAGTCAACCGCGTACCACCCGCGCTTAGGTGAACCGGCGCCGAGTGGATCTCGCGTTGTCTGCCGGTTTGGAAACAGCTCGGAGACATTGGTGGTGCGTCCGAGGTCGGCGTCGTGAAGACAAATGAGCGCGCCATCTTTTGTGATTTGCAAGTCTTGCTCGACGAAGTCGGCGCCCTGTTTGATTGCCAATTCGTATGCAGCAAGAGTGTGCTCAGGGGCATAGCCCGACGCGCCCCGGTGCGCGACAAGCAGCGGTTTCTTTTTGGAAGATGTTTGCCCGGTCATACAAGTGAGAGAAGCGTATGGTGTGAATAGCAGCGCTAACGCTGCAATGCTTGAGACGAAAAACGTGCGAGCACAGAAACGGCTGACCATACGTTTGATACCTTTACAACTTCTCGGCGGCGGGGGCAAGCCCTTCTGTACCTCTAGCCCGCTACTTTGTGCGGGGTGACCGGACGCCTTGACACGCTAGGGATGGGAATGCGTGGCTATCAAGCTGCCTTCTGCCTCCGCCTTCTGCCTTCTGCCTCCGCCTTCTGCTTTCTGCCTTCTGCCTTCTGCTTTCTGCCTTCCTATCTCGGGTTTCCCACCAACGAAAACCCGGCCCAGTAAAACGGGTGCTGAGACTGTCCGCCGCGAAGTACTTTGAGCATAGCGCGCTGAAGGTGTCTCGCCTTGGAGGTAGAGCGGGTAGTTGGCAGGGTGAGCATGCCTCGATAGAGCTCTAACACAAGTTCTGTCGTTGAGGGCGAACCGTTCACCCAACTGCCGGTCACCGACGACGGGCACCCTGCCACAACAAGCGACCACGCGAAGCAGGATATTGCGTCCCCGGCGTCGCGGCCCCGTTCGCTGTTTGACAGCATCAGCAGATCGGCGCTCAAGTTGAGCTTCAAAATCTCCCTTACCTCCAGCAATCCGTCATCATTGCTTCCCGCCGCTTGCGCCAGCGCAACATACGAGTAAAGAGGGTTAGAGCCGGAGAGCAGCGCAGGCGCAGCAAGGTGGATCAAATTCGCCTTAGCGGCCTCTTGTTTGAGCAGGGGTTCGCTTGCTTGCTCGCCAAGAAAGACCCGGCCGCGCACCGCGGCATGAAGCCGCTCGAGCTCCTTGAGCTCGTTTTCGGATTCCAATAAAGCCGGAAGCTCCCGATCACTCAGCAGCCTTGCTTGATCGGCAGTCCGCTTAGTAACCGACGGATTACCCAGTGCCAGCACCGACGTCGATATCCGGGCCGGCTTTGGCTGATCGCGAGGCCTGGTCATTTCAACCAGAGCCGCCAAAGAAGGCGCGTAGGCGAGCGCTTGGTCTTCAATAAGATATCTATTATTTGCCGATTGCAGCGCTGCAAAAGGCAATTGCCAAAGCGCGTCATCGGGCGCGATCAACCATGTAGTTTTCCCGCTTAGCTGATCGCGAGCCGCGCTGAACAGCAACTCGTAAATGTCGCGAGCGGAGGGCTGAATGTTCTCATCGCGCCGGCCGATCATCTCTCGAAATGACTCTACACGTTTGGCGATATCGGCTCGCCCCGCTTTGATCACATAAGCATTCAAAGCGAAAACCGGAGCCCGTGTTCGAGCAGCGGCAGTCTTCGGCGCCTCGCGAGTCAGCGCGAACAGATAAGAGCAGCTATCGGCGACCACAAATTCCAGGAATGCGGTAGACGAATCCGATAACAAAGCCGCCGCCTCTTCGAGTCCGGCCGGCAGGGCCTCGCCGCGCAGCGTCTTCAAACGCGGGTGAGCTGCGTATAGGGTGTTCTCGAACGCGCGATAATCTGCGAGAGACTGTTGCAATCGCAAATCCAGCGTGGCATAGCGCTGGAGGTTTGGCGGCCGTTTGTCCCGCTCGTGTGCCATTTGAGCTTTGGTAGCGAGAACCGTTCTCTCGAGTTTGCGCTCCTGTTCGACTTCGAGCGGTGTCATTGACCGGGTTATGGAAGCACGTTGAAAGTTATCGATTAGCGAGTTGGCCCGGATTTGTTCGGCGTATGAGAACGCTTCGGGGACTTTGTCCTGAGCGATCAGTAGTTCCGTCATCGCGGAGTAAGCGGCGTTTTTGTTTTGAAAGAAGTGGTGCGCATCGGGTTCGCCGTGAACAAGTTTGCCGCGCATTGATTCGATGGTGGCGATGGCCAATCTAAAACTGTCCCGGGCCTGATCGAGCTTATCCATCGCGCGAAGAGCGAGACCTTGAGTGTATCGACCCCGCCACAGCGCATCAGAATTCGAGTTCTGCTGTGCAAGGTCGATCGCGCGCTCGACGAGCTCGAGGCTCGCGGCATACTCGCCCTTCGAATAACGGACGCTTGCTATTCGTTCGATTACCCCGGCTGCGCGAGACTTATCGCCAAGGGATTCGTACTGTGCGAGGCTCTTCTCGTAGAACTCGAGCGCCAATTCGTATTTTTGTTGCGCGTATCTCGTGCCGGCAATGCTCGCGAGCATGCTGGCCACGCCCGGCGCGTGTTTGATTGCCGTGAACTGCGCAAGAGCTTTCTCGTAGTTTTCAACCGCGAGTTCGAAGTTACCCATGAAGAAGTGCACGTTGCCGATCGCGTAGATCTTCATCGACGTGTCGGCGACACTTTTCAACTCCTCAAAGATCTGCACGCTTCTCTGATAGTTGGCCAGCGCAAGGTTGTAATTGCGCAGCTGAAAGTATGCCTCGCCCACTTCGGATAGTGTGTTGGCGATTTTATTTTTATCGCGGATTGCCTCGAATATCGACAGACCCTGATTCAAGTACTCGAGCGCAACGCTGTAGTTTCCTGTTGCCGAGTAGACATTCGCGAGGCTCAATCGAAGATTCGCTCCTACGCGTTTGTCGCGCAGCCCGTCTTGCAGCTTCAAGGCTCGAAGATAATAGTCGAGCGCAATCTCGTAAGAGCCTTGCGAGAACTCGGCGCCGGCGATGTTGCTCATCGTGCTCACCACTGCGTCCGGATCCTTGATCGCGTTGGAGGCGGAGTTGTTGAGTTCCTCGAAGAGAGCAAGCGCCTTCTGATAGTGATTTATTGCCGGTTCAAACTCCTGTTGTTGGAAGTACGTGTTTCCGATGCTGTTCAGCGTCGCGGCGATCTCCGCTTTCCCCGCGTATGTCTCGCGCAGCTTCAGACATTTGGCAAACATCTCAAGCGCGCGGTCGTAGCTCTCCTGGTCGTAATAAACGCTGGCTAGCTCTTCGAGGGTATCGGCGATTGCTCGAGGCACGTTCAGAATCTCAAACTCGGCAAGCGCCTTTTCATAGGTCTCGATTGCCATCTTATGATTCTTTTGCGCGAAGTAGACCTGTGCCACGCTGATAAGCGTGCTCGCTTTTGCGCTACGGCGGCCGATCGCCTCAAACATCGCAACGGCGTTCTGGTAGTGTTTCAAAGCGTCGGGCCACCGTCCCCACTCGCGAAAGACATCGCCCATTTGCCGCTCGGCCATCGCCGCTCCATTTTTATCCTCGAGTTGCTCGGAGATCTTTTTCACGAGGCGCAGCAAGCTGAGCGCGCGATCGTAGCTGCCTGGGTTCTGAATCTGTCCAGCCTTACGGACCAGGGCATCGCGCAGCGCGGTCGTAACCATCTTGTTGTTGTCGGCCAACAATCGCTCGCGCTCGGCCTCGCTGGAATTAACCAACGTCAGCGCAAACTGCTCGATTGAGTCTGCCGATACTTTCCATTCAGAACCCGTCTCTAAAAATGCAGAAAGCTCCTGAGAGGTGTTAGCGTCGCGCCAAACCTTCCACTCGCCGGCTTCCTTGATCAGAGCAAACTTGCGTGCGCGCTTTTCGCTCCGCTTCACGCCGGTTTGCAGGTCGGTTGACTCGATCTCGGCGGTGGCCTCGAGGATCGCCTTGTTGCCTGCGATCTTGATTTGCGAGACCTCAACGTTCGAAGCGCCGGTAACCCCCCTCGACATGGTTTGTTGGGCCTCCTCGATTCCCGCCGAAAGGTCGGGGGAACGAAGGCTCCAAAACGTCAGAAGGGCCACGAGGTCCTTTCTGGAATAAGCCGTGTAGTACTTGTTTATCAGCGCGGCAATAGCGGTTTCATCGGACGACGTGGTCTGCGGCAGGGCGCCTGGTGATAGAGATGTGATTGCGAAGAAGAAAAGTACCAGCCGGAGTATGCTTGGCGCTTTCAATAGGGCTCTCCCCGCATTATGGATTTAGCCGACAAGTGAGGTGGCTTTTCCAGCTTGCTTAGACTCCGGATAGGCGAATTTGTTCCCGGGTTCTTTGCGTCTCTGCGGTCCTTTGTGTCTTTGCGCTAAATAAGCGATTGGAAGGTAGGGCATAGCGCAAAGACGCCAAGGACCGCAAAGACGCAGAGGAAAATAAACCGACTAGCTGGCCGCCATCGGCACTTGAACCGCCGCCGTTAACTCCATTTTGCCCCACGCGATTTTGAGCGTTACATCCTTCAGGTTTCCCTTCTGCATAACCAGATCGATTGTCAGCTTGTCTTTTGACTCGGCAGCTTGTTTGAGAGTCATCGGGGCCTTGTGAACGATCGTCGCGCGTTCGATCTCCGAGGCGTCCAGGTGTGCCGCCCTTGCTTTGGCTGGATCGATAAACACCAGACTCCAGGTGGCGCCGTCTTCCGAACGGTGCAGACCCAGGTACCACAACCCGGCGGGGATTGTCTTGCCCGCAATCGTCAGCGGCATATCCGAGTCCAGCGTCGTCCAGAAGTTGCTCCCAAGACGATAAACTTTCCCCTTTGTAGCTTTGTCGAAGTTGGCTGAATCTTCGTACTCCTTACGCCACACAGGCCGGCCGTAGTCGATCGCGAATTGACCGGCTCCGCCGTTCTTCTCGTTATTCCAGTAGCCCACTCGCGTCGTGCCGCGCTCGGGCGAGTCGCTCCCAAATGCGACGATCTTAGGCCGAGGCTTATTCTCCTGACCGTAGATCCCAGATACCACGGACATCACGATCACGACGCCAAACATTATCTTCACAGTTTTTGACTTCATTGCTTTTATCCTCCTCCAAAAAGTTCCTCATTGCAGACTGCTCACTCATATCTCAGCGCGATCATCGGATCGACTTTAGTTGCGCGGCGCGCCGGGATGAAAGTGGCTCCCAGAGCCACCCCGATCAGAATCAACGATATGCTTATGAAGATCACCGGATCGGTGGTGCTTACGTTAAACAGCAGGCTCGACATAACACGGGTCAACGCGTAGGCGGCCCCGAGCCCGATTACAACGCCGGCCCCGGCCAGCAGCAACCCCTCACGCAAGACCCCTTTGAGCACATCGCGGGTATCAGCTCCCAGCGCCATGCGAATGCCAATTTCGTGAGTGCGTTGGGTTACCGAGTAAGAGATGACCCCGTAGATGCCTATCGCCGCCAGCAACAACGCGACCGCCGCGAAGATTCCCATCAGCGTCATGTTGAAGCGCTGGGCCGCAAGCGACGCCGACATCACATCGGTCATTGGACGAAGCTTGGTCACCGGAATCTGCTTGTCGACCGTCCATATTTGATTCTTTACCTGGCTCGCCAGCGTCGGGTTGTTCCCGTCCGTTCGGACCGCCAGATACGACCATCGTTTCCAGGGCTGATCCTGTTGCTGATACGTGTTATAGAAGGCAGGAAGCTCAGGAAGATTCAGACCATAGTGTTTGACATCACTGACTACCCCAACGATCGTCATCCACCGCCGCGGATTGCCTCGGGCCCACGCGATTCGAGCGCCGATCACGTCCTCGTCGGGAAAATACTCGCGCACGAAGCTCTGGTTCACCAGCCCTACAGGCTGTGTGTCGGCGCGATCCTGCGCGGTGAAGTCACGTCCCTGAACAACCGAAATCCCCATCGTCCGGAAGTAGTCGCCGGCAACCGTTCGTGTTTCCAGATCGGGTTCGTCGCCGGGAGCCATTGGTGGGCGGCCGTCAATCACGAAGTTGTGCATCAGGTTCTCGGTCATCGGCAATTCACTTATCATCGCTGCTTGAGCGCCGGGTATTGAGCTCACCGCTTCAAGAGCGCGCTCGCGAAACTGGATTTGTTTTGGAATCTCCTTGTAGCGCGTTTCTGGAAGCTCGATCCGCATTGTCAGCAGGTTCTCGGGATTGAAGCCCGGGTCGACCGTTCGGAGCGTCCAGATGCTCTTGATCAGCAGGCCGGCTCCTATCAGCAGCACCAGAGCTAGCGCAATCTCAGAAACAACCAGCAGGCTGCGGACGCGATGCCTGATAATCCCGCCGGTCGAAGCGCGACCGCCCTCTTTCAATGCTTCGTTGACGTCGAGCTTCGACGCGCTGAGAGCCGGAATGAGACCAAACACCAGGCCGGTCAGAAGCGAAACCCCAAGCGTAAATCCGAGCACCCATCCGTCAATTCCGATCGACGACAATCTTGGTAGATTGGCCGGCTGGAGCGCGGTGAGTAAGTCAACGCCCCATTTCGCCAGCAGGAGTCCGCCGGCTCCACCAAGCACCGCCAGCAGGGTGCTCTCGGTCAGCATCTGTCTGATCAGCCGCCAGCGCCCCGCGCCAAGCGCCGCGCGTATCACGACCTCTTGCCGGCGCCCGGCTGCGCGCGCCAGCAACAAGTTCGCAAAGTTCGCGCAGGCAATCAGCAAGACCAGGCCCACCGCCCCCAGCAGGATCAGCAGGGCTGACCGCGTGTTGGCTACGATTCGATCGTGCAATGAAAGCAAAATGGTGTGGCGCCCTTTGTTGTCCTCCGGATATTGCTCGGCGAGCCACTGGTCGATGCCTTCCATCTCGCCGATCGCCTGGCTCAAACTCACCCCCGGTTTGAGACGAATGTATGTGCGAAGAAAATGGACGCCGCGGAATTGCGCCGCAATCGGATTCACCACTCGCACTGAAGCCCAGACATCCGGCGTTTCGGTGGGCATGATGAAATCGACCGGCATTACGCCGACCACCGTGTACGCTTTGCCGCTGAGTTGAATCGATCTGCCGATAATATTCGGATCGCCGCCAAAGGTCCGCTGCCAGAACCCGTGCGCCAGGACGACGACGGGGTCGGCGCCAAAACGGTCATCCTCATCCGAGATTGTTCGCCCTATCGCGGCTTTCGCTCCCAACGCTTTGAACAAATCGGCGTTGATAAGCGAGGCCTGTACCTGTAGTGGTTCGATGTCCCCGATGTAGTCCTGCGGCTGCATCACTGAACCGCCGAAGTACTCAAAGGATTGGCAACGCGCGCGAATATCTTCGAGATCAGGTACCGACTGGTTGTAGCGCATAGTCACAAGACGCTCGGGCGCGGGGTAGGGAAGCGGGCGAAGCAATACCGAATTCACAACGCTGAAGATAGCGGTGTTCGCACCGATTCCCAGCGCAAGAGTGATGACCGCGATTGCGGTGAAAGCCGGCTTTCTTATCAACAGGCGGCCGCCGAAGCGGAGGTCGTGCAGAATGGTTTCCATTGATTTCTCCTGTGCTGTGAGTCCGACAAACTTCAGTTTGTCGTTCGTTCAAGACCGACAACCGTCAGTTTGTCGCTCCTCAGGTCCGGCAATCTTCGTTGCCGACACTGCGCACTTCGACAACTGAAGTTTGTCGGACTCTAACCCGCTACTCGGCTCCGCCTGGCCGACGAATTGTGTTTGTGTCCTACGGATCAAGCCGGCGGGCACGCCGGCCTAACACCCCCAACTTCAGTTGGGGGTTTTTTAGTTTCCACCTACGGACGGCCACCGGCTCTTCTGTTCGTTTTCGATGGCTCCGGTCCCGCGTCGCCACTCGCGCCGCGAGTGGCGGCGCGGGACCGGAGCAGAACCGGGAAGCCTGATAACGCAGCACCTAGGCTAAAGCTAAAGAACCCCCAACTGAAGTTGGGGGTATTGCTTGAGTTTTAACACAGTCTTGAAGTTGGTGGATCGTTCATACACAACTTTCATTTCTCCCGCTTCAACGCTTCTGCCGAAGCCGACCGGGTTTCGGCGCTCAACCACGATTCGAGCATCGGCTCATTGCCATTGCTGATCGCGTCGTCAATTCGCGCGAGCGCGGCGCTTCGCAAATCGCGTTTGATCCGGCGAAATTGGGTGCGTGGCAACCCAGCCATTTCCTCAGCAACTTCTATCGACCGCGGCAGCAATTGTCCGGAGGGCTGAACCTCATCCAGAACGCCCATCGACAACGCGTCCACCGGACTGAAGTTACGAGCCGTCAGCACCATCTTTCGAGCGACCGGATGGCTCAATTCTGATTGGACGATCGCCATCGCGGCCACTGGAAAGGGCACGCCCACGCGGGCCTCGGCAAGACCCAGCTTGTACTCACCCTCGACCCCGATTCGATAGTCACAGCAAAGCGTTAGAATCACGCCTCCAGCGATCGCGTGACCGTTTACCGCGGCAATAGTCGGCAGGGATAAACCGTACAACCCTCCAAACAGACGGTTCACATTCATCACCATCTGTTGTTGTTGGGCCCGGTCATAGGTTGGCACTACTTTCAAATCCAGCCCAGCCGAGAAGCAACTGCCGGTTCCGGTAACGACCAGAGCGGCGATCCCTTCGTCCGCCTCGATGCCAGCGAGCGCAGTTGCGCACTCGTCGGCCAGATTGAGATCAATTGCGTTGGCCGGGGGTCGATCGATTCGAAGCACGGCAATCGCACCAACCCTCTCAATCTGAACTCCTGTTGAAGCCACTGAATATCTCCTGTCTTCTAAATAACGCAGTTGCGGTTATCGCGGGTGCGCGACGAACTTCTCAGCGTAGCGACTCGCGTTGAGAAACTGTTTACAGTCCTTGATCAGAAGCATGTCGCGCACAGCTTGCTTCTTATCGCTGGCGTTCTTGAAATAGGCCTCGGAGATCTTGTAGCCCATCCAATACCCCAAATCTACCGGACGCCCATTCCCGCCGCTGCTGCCGTATAGCCAGCGGGAGGTGTCCTTGCCGTCCATCTCCTTTTGAAACTCCAGCCACAACTCACGTTCGCGGGCATTGGCCCAACTGTGAATGCCATCCATCCGCGCGATCAGTTGTCCCGCCGTGAGAATGCTGATGAAATCGGCGCTGCCTTCTTGCAAACACGCGCAAAGCAGACCACCCATACCGAGGAACTTTTGCTGGAAGTGAACGGACTCATGCGCGACCAGCGACGGGATGTCATTTGGCGACATGATTGCGCCCTGCTCCCACTCGTTCAGTTCTCCTCTCGGAGTGGTCAACAGACCTGTGAACATTTCTGCTCCCATCAACAAGCCGTTACTGGAAGATGTTCCGCCGCTTTGCAGTTGGCCAATTACAAAATATGCTTCGGGGAAGATGGCGTCCTGATATAGGTTCTTGAATTTGCGAAACGCAATGACCGTTCGCGGCAACTGTGAGTCAAGCCAGCTTTTGAGAGGGCGGATCGCCTTGAAAAAGTTGGGACGCGCATTAATGGTTTGTACGAGCTTCTTCGCATTTAGGCGCCCGCTGGCCGCCCAGTCCTTCAAGCCCACGGTTCCCGGGTCAATATAATCACTCTGAAAGATTGCGACGCGCTCCTGAGCCGGCGCCGCCATCGCCCGATCATAAGCTTTCCAGAAACGCTCGATGTCAGCTGTAATAAATCGGGTATTCTCGGGATCGCCGTGCTCCTTGATCCATTTGGCGCGCTGCGTTTCGCAACCCGCAACCATCTTCTCCCATCTCGTATCCTGATGCAGCGAATTCAGGTCGACGTCGTAGGTCAGAAGAGACACGTTCCTAAAGCCCGCCTGAATCGCCTTGTCCAGAAAGTAGAAAGCCTTTTCGGTGTCGCCAGCGAGTGCCAGCGCGCAGGCGGTCTTGTAAAACGCGTCAAGATCGCTCGCGCCTTTGGCGCCTGCTTCTTGAAGCAGTTTGGCTGCCAGCTGGTATTCTTTCTTGTCGTATGCCGCCATCCCGTCTTTGACAAGCTGGGAGGCAGTCTTTTCCTGGTCGGCCTGGTATGCGGCATCGCCCCTCGCGATGCCGTGGCCCGACACGGTGATCACGATGATTACGAATACCAAGAAACGAAATCGCTGAACCGCTCTATGAAGCGAGGGATTCATAAGCCTCCAGGCGACAGAATAAAGGAGCGCACGGAGACCCACAGACGAGTACCGTCTCTGGGTCTCCGTGATCCTACGCTCAGTTCTTGGGCCTCGCTTTAGCGCTCGTTCGAGGCCCACCGCCCTTTGCGCCATCGTCCGGCAAGTCCGGTCTCGCGTCAGGCGTTTTCACTGGAGCTGCCGGACGAGCCGGAAGCTTAGCCGGCTTCTCTCTCAATTTCTTCATGATCTCGGCAACCGCGCGCTCGAGTTGCGGGTCTTTGCCTTCGATCACCGACTTGGGATCGTTCTCAACTTCGATGTCCGGATCGACACCGTAGCCTTCGATGATCCACTGGCCCTTTGCGCTCGCGAACGCCGATTCGGGTACAAAGATCGTGCCGCCGTCGATCAACGTACCGCGATTCCCGATCCCGATCACACCGCCCCAAGAACGCTTGCCGATCAGCGGCCCCAGCCCGGCTTCACGAAACATTGCCGGGAAAATATCGCCGTCGGAAGCCGAGTTCTCGTTCAACAACGCGGCCATCGGCCCGATAAATGTAGCACCGGGATAAGTGGTGGCTTCCTCGAAAGTGCGGGAGTAATTGAGCGCCAGCGGCTTACGTCGCAGCCGCTCGATCAGCATTTGCGATACGTTGCCGCCGCCGTTCGCGCGCACGTCAACAACCAGACCCTCCTTTGTGATCTGACCGTAATACCACTTGATGAACTCGCGAATGCCCGGCGCGCCCATGTCCGGAACGTGAATATAGCCGACGCGGCCGCCCGTCATATCGGACACTTTCTTTCGATTCGCAGCGACCCAGTCGAGGTACAGCAGATCGCTTTCATTGGTGATTGGGCGATACGAAACCGTCCGTGCGCCGGTCATCGTCGGCTCTTTGTTAACGGTCAACTGGACCGGGCTATCGGCCTTGTTTCTGAGAAGACGGTAGGGGTCATCGTCCGCCTTGAGCTCTTCTCCGTTGATCGCCAGGACATACTCGCCGACTGAAACGTTCACCCCGATCTCGGTGAGCGGTGAACGATAAATGTCTTCTTCGTTTTGTCCCGAGAAGATCCTGGTTATTTTGAAGCGCCCGGACTTTTGATCAAGCTCGAACCTTGCGCCCGGAAGAGCGACGCGCGGCCGCGGCGGGGTCTGAAAGTCTCCGCCCTCGACGTACGCGTGCTGGACAGTCAGCTCCGAGATCATCTCGCCGATGACATAGTTGAGATCCGAGCGATGCGCCACGTATTTGAGAAGCGGTTTGTACTGCGCGCGCAAAGCCTCCCAATCGTAGCCGTGCATGTTAGGTACGTAGAAGAAGTCACGATAACGGCGCCACGCTTCGTTGAAGATCTGGTTCCACTCCTCGGCGGGCACTCGATCAACCGCGAGACCGGCGGTAGAGACTGCTTTCTTGGACTGCGCGCCCTGAGGAGTCGCGTCGTGCATGTTGAACGTGGAGCCGGGACCGCCCACCAGTACTTTCGAGCCGTCATCCGAAAGCACCCAACCGCGAGCGTCGTCCACCAGCGTTGTCTCTTTGCGGTCTTTGATCGAGTAAATACGGAGTGAAGGCGGGCGGTCACCCTGCCGTCCGTAGTAGAACGCGGGCCCGACGCTGTAGAGCAGGTGGCCGGTCTTTGCCGCCACCCCGCCGTAGTTGTTTGCCTCGATCGGGACCTTTGCTACTCGCGAACCCAGTCCATCAAAATCGATAACCAGATCCGCGTTCGGTTTTGGCGCTGGCTCTTTCTTTTCCGGTTCTTTTGGCTTGTCGCCTTCGTCCTTTGTAATGGTTACCTCGTCGCTCTCGGGCGGGAAGGGACTCTTTACATCCTTGCGGAGCGCGACGGCGAAAATACCGGTGGTCCTGTTGGTGGCGTAGTTGAATTCAAGAGCAGAAATCTGCGGAGCGAATTCACGATCGCTCAGATAGTAGAGATAGTTGCCCTGTGGGTCCCAGCTCGGGCCGTAGGAATTGAAGAACTCCTCGGTGACGCGACGAACCTGGCCATCGCCCGCGCTCCAGATGTGGATCGAGTTAAAGCCGTTCTCGTTTGGCATGCTAAACGCCAGATGGTTGCCGCGCGGCGACCAGGCGTAGTCGCGTATCTGACCTCGTTTTGAGTCGGCGATCTCGGTCAACTTTTTGTCTGCTAGCGTCAAGATGTGAACTTTGCCGTCCTTGTCGCCGAAAGCGATGCGTTTGCCGTCCGGAGCCCACTCGGGCGCGTAGCGGAAGGCTTTGCCGCCGTTAGTCAGTTGTTCGGCGGGACTCGATCCGTCCTGCGCGACAACCCACACCTCTTCTTCTCCTGACCGGTCTGAAATAAATGCTACTCGAGAACCGTCGGGAGACCACCGAGGCCACTTGTCGTGAGCGCCTGATGAATTAGTCAGATTTCGCGTCGGCCCCTTTTCGACGGGAGCGCTGAAGATATCGCCTCGCGCACAAAAGAGCACACGCTCTCCCTTTGGGCTGAGCGAAGCATCTTCAATAAAATTAGCGACCTGGATTCGACTGGGCCGTCTTGCGAGCCCGTCATCGGGAACGGTGATTGAAATTGCCGCGTCCTTTTTGGCTTTTGTGTCAAACACGTGAAGCTCGCCGTCGAGCTCGTAAACAATCCGGCCGTCGTTTGACGCGCTGGGCCACCTCACATCCCACGGCTTGTGAGTGGTCACCGCAGTAAGTTTGCCGCCCGACACATCATACGCATACAGGTTGAAGTGCCCGTCACGATCTGAATTGAAGTAAATCGTATTGCCGATCCACATCGGATCGCGGCTCGGGCGGGGATTATCGCTTATCTTTTTGGCATCCAAAGTTCTGAGATCAAAAATGTAGAGCTGATTTGCCTGGCCTCCACCGTACCGCTTCTCAGTTCTGAAGTCTCGGGATTGAGGCGAGTAAACCATCTTCGACCCATCCGGTGAGAATGCGCCCGAGCCTGCCTCGGGCATCGGCAGTGCTGTCGCCGGTCCACCGGTTGCCGGAACCGTGTACAGCCTGGCTACAGGCAAGGTCCACGAATCGCGCTGCGACTTAAACACCACCGATTTGCCGTCGTTGGTCCAGCCATATACCTGGTTGTCGTAACCCCATCGAGGGGTAAGCGGCCCGCGCGCCGGATAGAACGTGAGCTGTTTTGGCTCGCCGCCAGACGCCGACACGACATAAACCTGTTCGTCTCCGTCGTATTGCCCGGTGAAGGCAATCCATTTACCGTCGGGCGAAAACTTGCCGAATACTTCGACGCCGGGATGGGCCGTCAATCGAATAGCGGTTCCGCCCGACGAAGGCGCGGTCCACAAATCGCCGCCGTAGGTGAAGACGACTTTGTCGCCGTGAACATCCGGGAAGCGCAACAGCTTTGTCTGCGCAAGGGTAGAGATCGGGATTAGTATCACCGCCAGAGCGGCGGCGTACATTATTCGCTTACACATAAGAGCGATGTCCTCCTGTGAGACTTACAATCTGGATATTTGGATAGGTACGGGGTTTTGTTGCCCGTCCTTGAACTTATTTCTTCAGATACTTTTCCGGGAGCGGATTGTCAGGACCTTCGCCCTGCCAAAACACGGTAACGATCCACCATCGCTTACCGTCGTTCATCAATTGAATGCTATTGATCCCCCGAGCGAACGGTTTCGGGTCCTCCGCTTTGCGTCGTGAGTCGTAGGTGCTAAAGACATGCGCGATGTTGCCGTACAGCTCAGTGCGTCGCGCGATTTCCTTCTCAAAGAAACCACCCTCCTCGAGAGCCTTTGACGAACCGTTGATGTAATCCTCGACGGTGAGTACTCGACTGGAGATCTCTCCCGATTGCCGCTTCCCGGTTGGTATTAACCTGGCGCCCGGAATAAACAACGAGCGCATGCGGTCCCAATCTCGCTTCTTCCCCGCTGGTCCGGAGATAACGTCATATAGCGCTGCGACTATCGAATCTACGGATGCGACATCGGATGGGTTTGTCGCCGGTGTTGAAGGCTTCTCAGCCTGCGGATAATTAACGCGCGCCGTCGCCGATACCTGCGCGCCCGTTGAGATGATTAATGCCCCGAGCGTTATGGCCGCGAGCGTATTCGAGTTCTTACACCACTGTTTCATCTGATCTCCTTTAGATGTCCGACAAACTTAAGTTTGTCGGACGTTGCGCCGCATGATCGGCCGAGTCTCGGATCGCCTTTCGCACTCGACGAAACCGGCTTTCAAAAACGCCGAAGCGAGCCCCGTCCACGCAAAAGCATCCGGCATCTCGTCTTTTAGCGGTTCAATCGGATAGCCTTCGACAACCTTGCCGCCGCGCTGTCGAGCAAATTCGCTCGCAGCCTTCAGCAGCTCCACTGATACTCCCTTTCTTCTATACGGTCTGGCGATGAACAGACAAACAATCGACCAAACGGGTTTGTCGTCCAGTCGTTTTAGAACTCTGGATCTCTCAAGCGCCGGATATGTTTCGCGGGGCGCGATTGCGCACCAGCCTACCGGTACTCCCTCAGAATAAGCGAGAATCCCAGGCGACTCACCCGAGTCAACCACCGACTTGAAAGCCGATTTGTTTTTCTCGCCCTTCTGTTCGTTGAATGTGGATCGTTTCAATCGCCACCACATACACCAACAACCTCCGCAAGCTCCGCGCTCGCCAAACAGTTGTTCCAGATCGCTCCACCGATCGGAAGTCAACGCGTGGTATTGATACTTGCTTTTGCTGGTTCGGAGCATTGTCGGCTGTCTCTCAAGCTGCTTTCTTTTTTTCAATCTCGCCGAGGATTATCCGCATTGCATCGGCGATGTAACTCCGTAGCCCCTTTTTCATAGCCCGAGCATCGTCGGTATTAAACTGAACCGCGACTGCGATCTTGTTTTGTGGAAAGTACTCCATCTCCGATCGGTATCCTGGGAACCAACCGCCGTGCCCGTAACTCACTCCCCAATCGCTCGGCCGGATCTGCACCGCCAGCCCGTACTTGTTTCCGGCCCCGCTTCCACGGCCCTCATTCGCCGCGACCCCTGCCAACATCTGATCGAGCATTTCCTGTTTGAGCACCTTGCCTTCGTAGAGTAGCTTCGCCCAACGTGCCAGATCCTCGGCGGTAGAAGCGAAGCCGCCGCCGGTCCATTCCATCTGCGGGTTTATGATGAACTTTCCATCGATAATCACTCGCCCTTCGAATCCAAACGGGCTGTTTGGCATCGAGTAACCGGTGATCAGTTGCGGCAGGATGCGCCTGTCCGACGGGATTGTCCGTTCGAGCTTGAAGGGTTTCAGGATTCGCCGCGCGACCTCGCCGTAAACTGTCTTCTTTGTAACTCGCTCGAAGATCATCCCGACCAGAATGTAGTTGGTGTCCGCGTACGACCATCCCTGGCCGGCGGCGAAAAGCGGTTTGGCGTCGAGGATGTAGGCGATCAGCTCATGTGGTTTCCAGACGCGATCCGGATCCTTCTTCAGCGCCGCAATGAAATCCTTGTTGAGCACGTGCTCGGGGATGCCGCTCGAATGATTCATCAGCATTCGCAGCGTGATGTCTTTTGCATTTGGCAAGCGCGGGAACCAGCTCTCGCTTCCGAGCCATCGCTCGATTTTCGCGTCGAGATCGAGCTTGCCTTCCTGAACGGCTTGAAGGGTAATGGCTGAAACGTAGGTCTTACCGATGCTCCCTGCCAGCATTCGATCAGCTGGTTTGAGCGCGATTCTGTTTTCGGTGTCGGCGAGGCCCACTGAAACCGAGCCCGATCTCCCATCAGGCAGCACAAACCCGATCGTTGCGCCGGGAAAAGAGGCGGTCTTATGAAGTTCGTTGAACTTAGCCTGCAGACTCGCCGTTAGCGTCAAGACCGCAGGGTCCTTGGACTGGGCGATCAGGTTCAACCCGCCAATGCCATGGGCGGCGAAGGGACTTGTCACCAGAAAGAGCAGAAGAATCGGGAGCAGTTTCTTAAACATATTGAGCGTAAAAGGTATCCTCGCGCAGTAGATCAATGGCCGTCAACGCTTACCGCGCGTCGAGCTGGAGTCCCACGTAGTGACGAATCTATTCGTTCCGGATCTTCACGATAGGCCTCGTAGAAGAAACGAATGAATTCGTTACTACGTGAATTTACCGCGACTACGTGAACTTACCGCGCGTCGAGATTGATCTTCAACACAACCGGGTCTCGCAGCCTTTCTTCCGCCGCAAGTTTTCCGTTTTCATCAACCAGCGGCCACTGGCTGTTAGCAATAAAATAGAACGTGCCTCTCACCAACACCCCAAGCGTCGGTTCAAGGAACACCGGGTTGTTAGCTTCAAGAACCTCGAGCCGTTCCGCGCGTGCGAGATCCTTGCTCAGTGAGATTCGAAGAACGCGCTGCGGGTTCACTCCGTTCTGCACTGCGATCAATCCGCCTTTGTGAAAATATAACCCGTCGATACCCAACATAGTCGCGCCGGCGAGCGGCGCAAGATGAGTCACCTTCTTAGTTTTGACATCGATATCGAACAACCCGGTCGAGTAGTCCGCCATGAAAAGGTGCTGTTCGCCGAGCGAGAATGCCAGCCCCTGCGGGGAGCCGAACCCGGGATCCTCGAGGAACAATTCGATTTCGTCCTTTTGTGCTCGAATCACATAAACGGCAGGCGACAGGCTGTCGGTAGTGAAAACGTCGCCGTTGGATTGAATCACCAAATCGCCAAGCGCGTGCTTCTTTGTTTCGTTCGATAGCACGTACTTTTTCAGAAGCTTGTTTGAACGCAGATCGAACTTGAATACTGCCGACAGGCCCTGTTCATCCTTTTTGAAGTTGACCATTTGGGGAAATGCGGCGCTGGTGACCCACAAATGACGGCGCTTCGCGTCGACCGACATCCCCAAAGCGCTGAACAACCCGTCTTGCTCGGACGCGAATGTTTCTACTTCACCCTTCTTGCTGATTTTGAGGATTCTTCGCTTATGAACGCTGCTTACAAAAAACGTCTCTTCAACCGGATCGTAAGCAAGACCTTCAGTAATCAAACCCTTCTCGTGGATCGTGAACGCAGTCGTACTCCGCACTACCGGCAGCTTGCTGGCCTCAAGGCGTTTGAGTATCAGTTTGAATTCCGGAGTGCCCTTTATCGAATCAAGATCGCCGTCTTTTTCAATGGGCATGATCACACCCATCTCGGCGATTTTTGCGAGAGAGGCAAGCGCTTGTTGCTTTTTTCCGGCGAGGGCATAGACGCAAGCGAGGTTGTAATGGAGAGTCGGATGATCAGGTATTAACTCCGCCGCTTTCTTGAAGTTCTCGATTGCCGCAGCGTAGTCCTTCGCCTTGTAGGCGGCTGCGGCTTGTTGGCGATAGTATCGCGCGGTTTTGGCCGAATCGTCGTTGGCAACGGCCGGCAACTGCGCCAGGATCGTCACCACACCTGCAACCAACAGCGCTGATTTACTCACCCTTAGCTTCGACGTAATCAGGTTAGTCAAGAAACCTCCAGTCACGAACGCGACAGGTAACAATGCAAACTCAACGAGTCCAGGAGAACACGTTTGTGATGAAACCCATCGCTAAGGTGACCAACCGGCCTTTCCGAGGGACGAGGTGAGACGAAGTAGCATAGACTTTAGTCCTGGCTGCGCCCAGAGACACACAAAGCGCGAACGTACACAGACTAAATCCTTTGCTACTTCCTGCCTGAAACTATGAATACCCGTCCCGACTGGAATCCGTTGATACCGCTCCACGCCGACGTTACGAGAAAATCAATAGCGCCGTCGCCGTCCACATCACCAACGCCGGTCGCGTCAAATCCAAGCGTGTCCCCTGCGATGCGACAGGTGTATGTTCGTAGCAGCGCGCCGTCCTTACCGGAGTAAACATAAACCTTTCCACCCGAAGGAGCTGCTCCCGAATGTCTCCAGGCGCCGACGATCAGGTCGTCGTAGCCGTCGTTGTTGGTATCGCCGGCATCAGCGGGCCCGATGCCAAAGCCGTCGTTCGACGCCTCCCCGGTAAGAGTCAGCAAACGTCGTCCGTCAGCTCCCGAATGTACGTAGATCCTTCCGGTCGCACTGCCCTTTGCGGTGTTCGAAAAATCCGATGCGTAAATGTCCGGTACCTTGTCGCGATTTATGTCTCCCACCACCGACAGAAACATAGCGCCGAGAGCCGCGCCGGTCTCATCTGCCTCAATAATGAACTTCGGTTTGTTTGTCAGTCCCTCATAAACATAAACCCTTCCGGTGTTTTTTGGCCCTGCGCCAGGCGCGCCGACAATTAGAAAGGCCTGCTGCCCGGTCGCGTGTCCGGCGACTGAGCTTCCGAAAGCATCACCAGCGCTCTCACCGTCCAGCGTCAGCAGAACCGAGCCATCCTTACCGGAATAAACGTAAACGCGTCCGGCGCCTTGCCCGGCGGCGCTGTTGCCCGGAGCACCGACGATTACATCGCTATGTCCGTCGCCGTTGATATCTCCGGTACCCGAAACGTGGCGCCCGAAAACCTCGTTAAGATCGCCGGAGCCGAGGGTGAGGAGAATTCTTCCATCCCGGCCGGAATAGATGTACGCCTTGCCCACGCCCGGCGCCGATGCGATCACATCAGGAATGCCATCAGCATTGACATCGCCTGCCGCTTCAATTCCCAGACCGAGTCGACCGCCCGTTGGGCCCGTCTGTGTCCAAAGCAATTTGCCGCTCTTCCCGGAATAGACATAGACGCGGCCCGTTGGTTGACCTTCGATCACAAGCGTCGGAGCTGACGTGACCACATCGTTGACCCTGTCGCCATTCACATCGCCAATCCTGCGGGCAATCCAACCGAACTGACTTCTTTTTGCTTCGCCAACCCATTCGTGAATGACTTTCACCTTCTCTACGAATGGGTTCGCGAACTCTTCAGGTCTGGGGATAAGTTTTTCAAAACGCGGATCCTTGCTCAGGCTCTTCAAATCGCCATCAGCCAGTATCTGGCTCATATCGAAAGTGCCGGAATCACGTAGCTCCCGCAGCAGCTTGAAGGCTTCTTCTTTGTCGTTTTTGAGCGCGTAGACACACGCGGAGTTATACAAGCCCTGCTGTCTGAGCTGCGGCGCCATCCGAGTTTTAGCGAAGGCTTGAAGCGCTTTGTCGTAGTCGCCTTTTCGGGCATATGAAGTTCCCAGCAGATTCCACGCGCCGGGGCTGGACGGATTTGCTTTAAGAAAGTCCTCGAGAACTTTTATCGCGGAATCATAGTCCTTTGCTTGTACCAGCGTCTGCGCTTTTCGCACCTCTTCGGGCAGGGTGCCTTGCGCCGATTGAATGGTTGGTAAACAACACAACACAATATTGGCGATCAACAACTTTAATAATAACTTCGTCAAATGTTTTTCCATCGATGCTGCCTGGGAATTGCCGATTGCCGATTTGCGATTGTCGAGACTGCGTTTCGATCAACCGACGTCGCGGTCGCCAATCGGCAATCGCAAAATCGACAATCGGCAATTCCTTCATTCGTACCGCAGCGCCACCATCGGATCCACCTTGGTCGCCCGACGCGCCGGAATGTAACAAGCCGCCAGCGCTACCAGCGTCAGCCCCGCGGCAATGACACCGTACGTCAGCGGGTCGTTCACTTTCACTCCATAGAGCATGTTTTTCAGATCGAGCAGACTCTCCAGATACTTCGTGAACACATACGCAACCACGAGCCCCAGAACCACGCCGAGCACTGCCAGCGACATGCCCTGCCGCAAGATCATCTTCAGCACATCGGTGCGATTTGCGCCGAGCGCCATTCGAATGCCTATTTCGCGTGTGCGTTGCGACACGGCATAAGCCATCACCCCAAACAATCCGATGGCCGCAAGTTGCTGCGCCAGCAGCCCGAACAGCGTCAAAAGCTTGGCGAACAAGCGTTCCATACGCAGTGTTTCGTCGGCTTGTTCGATTTGAGTCTTAACGCTATTGAGCGGCAGGTTCGGGTCTACTTCGGCCACTGCCTGACGAATAACTGGAACAGCGGCGGCCGGATCTGCGGCGGTTCGAACTTCGAAAATCACTCCGCTCATACTCCGCAGCTCCTGTCGCCAGTTCGCATAGACTGTTGGCGGAATATCATCTCGCTGCCGGGCGTACTTGGCATCCTGAGCAAGCCCGATGATCTCGACTTGATCCGGTTTGGTCGGATCAAAGGTGAATCGTTTTCCGACTGGCGATTCGCCGGGGAAATATTTATTGGCGAAAGTCTGATTGGCGACCACAACTCTCGGCGCTTTCGTATCGTCCTCGGTCTTCAACGCGCGGCCGGCAAGCAACGGTATTCCCATAGCCTCAAGAAAGTTCTCGCGTACCTGGTGGATGTATCCCTCGCCGCTCGGTTTGATTCGGCCTTCTGAGTCCGGCGCCTGGTTCAACGCATCCCGCAGAAAGACGCTTCGTGAACTGGTGCTTTGCGAAAGTAAAGCCGTGCGCGAGAAGGTGACTGCGAGCACACCAGGAACGGCTTCGATGCGCTCGGCGGTCTGCTGCAAAAGCTGGGTGAGCTTTTCGTCTTTGTAGCCAATCAGACCCGGCTGGATCCCGAACAACAACAGATTGCGTGTGTTAAAGCCCGTCTCGACGCTTTGCAGATTGAGCAGCGTGCGCAGGAAGAGTCCTGCCCCGATCAGCAGCAATAATGACAACGCAACCTGTAAGACAACCAACCCTCGGCTCAAGAGCGAACGGGACGCAGAACTCGAGCTGCGCGCGCTGTCTTTTAGCGCCGGCGTCAAATCCACCTTCGTCGAACGCCACGCCGGAGCCAGACCGAATACAATGCCGGTAATCAACGAGAGCAGAACCGTGAACCCAAGGACACGGAGGTCGAGTTGAGGCTTCAAAAACCGAGGTCCCCAATCGCTTACGGCCAGCAAACCATCTTTGATCCATAGCGCGAACGCGATCCCCAGCACGCCGCCAAGCAGAGCCAGCAAAACGCTTTCGGTGAGCAACTGCCGGATCAGCCGCCAACGGCTCGCTCCAAGCGCCAGGCGTATTCCAATTTCTTTTTGCCGGGCCGCCGCGCGCGATAACAACAGATTTGCGACGTTAGCGCAGGCGATGAGCAGCACCAGCCCAACCACGCCCAACAGCATGTACAGGGAAGGGGCATAAGACTGCCGCGAATTCATCTCGCCTTGCCCGCCAGGATCCAGAAACAGACTGGGATATTGTTGTGGATCCAGATCCTTGATCTGTGTTCCGCCGCCACTCCGTACCTGCGCAGTCTGCCGAGCAGTGCGATGTTCGATGACTGATTGATGAAAAGCGCCTTCCAACTGGGCGCGCCCCTGTTCAGCGGTTGCCCCGGGTTTCAAGCGGCCCATCAGTCGCAACCACCAAACACCCGAGTTCAGATACGAGCGGTCGCGATCCACATACACCGGCGGTTCCCAGGCAATCGGGATGGTCACATCCTGCGTTGAGCCAACCTGCATTGTCCCTTCAAAACCAGGCGGTGTTACTCCGATTATAGTGAAAGCGACGTTGTTGAGATTAATCTGCCGGCCGATGACTGTGGGATTCGCGCCGAAGCGCTGGTTCCAGTAGCGGTAACTGAGCACCGCGGCAGCATCGGCAGCGGCCCGATCATCATCATCAGTCAGTAGTCGACCGAGCAAGGGTTGCACTCCCAGACCCGCGAAATAGTTACCTGACACCGCCTGCCCGTTGGCCACGTCGGCCCGCCCGTCGGCGCTCACGTTCAACGACACGTTGCCAAACGCAAAGATATCCGACAGCGCGCTATCCTGTTCGCGCATTCGCTGATAGCTCTGATACGGGAACGATGTCATGGTTCGAAGGCCCGTCGCCGGGTCGGTTCTGGAGTTACCGTTGTAGCTGCCGGAGCTGAATTCCCGTGGCGCTACTGACTTGAACAGCACCAGGCGGTCCGGTTCTTTGACCGGCAGTTTCTTGAGCAGCATTACATCCACGATGCTAAACAGCGCGGTGTTGGCCCCGATGCCCAGCGCCAACGACAGCACGGCAATCGCAGTGAAGCCGCGCGCCTTGACCAGCATCCGCGCCCCGTACCGCAGGTCCTGCCAGAAAGTCCCCATCAATCACCTCTTAAGTTCGGTTTCTGGTTTGTGGTTTGTGGTTTGTGGTTTCTGGTTTGTGGTTTCTGGTTCAGGGTTCAGGGTTCGGGGTTCAGGGTTCGGGGTTCAGGGTTCAGGGTTCAGGGTTCAGGGTTCCGCTTAGCTTTGAAGGTCTGAACTCAGAACTCTTCCCCCCCCGAACTCTGAATCCTAATCCTGAATTCTGAACTCCGAACCCTGA
>DASRIZ010000288.1:0-52138 GCA_035649735.1 Blastocatellia bacterium
CAACCTCGAACCAACCGGCCTGCTCGACAGCGAAACGTGGGCGAGAATGGTGTCGAGGTTTCAATCAAGGCGAGCTTTAGCGCGGCTTCGATCCGAACAGCCCCAACTGGTCACGATTCCCGTTTCCGACTGCTACGATCCTACGCGACCGGAAGAGCTGCGCAGCGCCGAGCGCGAGACCTTTGCCGCTTATAAGCGAATGGTTACAGCCGCCATTGCCGATCGTTCCCTGGGGCTTCAGATGGATGGCGCAGGTCAGCTTGCCGGGAACGAGAAGTTCTTGAAGATTGTTTCCGCCTACCGTTCACGAGAGCATCAGGAACGGCTTAGACAGCAATCTCCCAATAGCGGGCGGGCGGGGCTTGCGGTGAACAGCCCTCATTTCACCGGACGGGCGCTCGACCTTTACGTGGGCGGCGAACCGGTGAGCACTAAAGACGAGAACCGCGCGTTGCAAACAAGAAACCCAGTTTATCGCTGGCTCGTAAAGCACGCCGCTCGCTTTGGTTTCCAACCTTACTTCTATGAGCCTTGGCATTGGGAATACGTCGGAGCTCAAACCCAACCGGAGTAAGTGATCTCTCTCGATCCGATCCGCGGAAGGCTTCCCAAACACTTGCTCCGACCGCCGTGGCGTGCCAACCTTCTGAGCGGTGAACACTCCTTTTCAAAAAGTAGATCAATTTATTAGCCGCCATTCAATGCTTGATGGGGCAAAGGGTGTGTTAATCGCAGTTTCCGGCGGCGCTGATTCTGTCGCTTTGATGGACATGCTGGCGCGAATTTCTCGTGGCGATCGAGAAGCGAAATGGAATGGAAGATCAGAGGAACTGACAAGCAGAGAAGTTTTTCAGCCGCTCTCCGCGCCTTCTTCCCGAGTCTTCGTTCCCCGGCTTCACATCGCTCATATCGATCATCAGCTCCGAGGTCTCGAGTCGGCTGAAGACGCGGAGTTTGTCCGCGCGTTAGCCGAGGAATTTGGGCTTCAGGTTACGATTAGCAAGGTTGATGTACAAGCTGCAGCCGCTAGTTCCGGGCGAGGCATCGAGGAGATGGCCCGGGAGATTCGCTACAACTTCTTGCTGGCTGTGGCGAATGATACTGGCTGCGATCGTATCGCGGTCGGACATACTATGACCGACCAGGCCGAGACCTTTTTGATGCGGTTGATTCGCGGCGCGGGTCTTCGCGGGCTCTCGGCGATGCGACCAGTTGTGCCTGCGCATCGCTTTGGTAGGGCGAGTGAAGAGAAGGCAGAAGGCAGAAGGCAGAAAGCAGATGGCAGAAGGCAGAAGGCAGAAAGCAGAAGGCAGAAAGCAGAAGACGGAACGGAGAAGGCAGAAGGCGGAGCGCGGACAGCAGCCGACTCAGATCCTTCTGCCTTCTGCCTTCTGCCTTCTGTTTCAGATCTGCCTCCTGTCTCAATCATCCGTCCCCTTCTAGGGATTACGCGCGAAGAAGTCGAGGCCTATTGTAGCCAGCACGGCTTGCGGTTCCGAACTGACACGACGAACCTGGGCTTGCAGTACACTCGAAATCGACTACGTCACGATGTTCTTCCAGCGCTTGCGGCTATCAATCCGCGAATCGTCGAATCGATCTCAAGGTTGGCCGAGAACATTTCCGGCGATCAAGCTGTGCTGGACGATCTCGCGCTGTCATTGCTTCAAAGGACGCGGCTTGAGCAGGACGATTGGCGAGCCGGCGCCGAGAAAATGGTTTTCGCATACTCGATTTCAGCGCTTCTCGAGCAGCCCGTAGCGATACGGCGCAGACTGATTATCGAGGCAATCCGTCTCGCTCGCGCGGCTGCCACCGGAGAGGATAGCGAATTAGGGGGCGAGGTTGGTTTTGTTCACATCGCGGCTCTCGAAGGGCTTTTGACCGGCAAGACGAGCGGCAAGCAAATCGATCTGCCGGGATCGCTCGAGGCGTGGCGCGAGTCCGACGCTCTGGTTCTTCGGCCTTCTCGAAACAAGAAGAAAGCTCTGTATCGCGAGATGATCACCTCAGAATCTCATACGGTAGTAGCAGGTGGGTTTGCGTTTACGCTCGAGCGAGGATTGCCCGCTGAGATGATTGAATCGGTAATAAAAGGAGTTCGGCAAGGAGGCGAGGAAACTGGAAGAGACTGGACGGCGGTTGCTCTTGATGATCGCACGCTGCCCAGCCAGCTGGTTGTTCGGCCACGGTTACGAGGCGAGCGCGCACACGTGATCGGCCGCCGGCGAACAATAAAGTTGAAAAACTTGATGATTGGCCATAAAATCCCATCCAGCCGTCGCGCCACCTGGCCTCTAGTGGCGACTCCGGACGGCGCATACATCTGGTCGCCGGGTCTGCCCCCATCCGTAGAGTTCGCCGCGCATGACAAGACAACAAGCCTTGCCACAATGCGCGCTTCAGCCATCTGATTTTCGTCCGGGAAACCACACCCGAGGAGCTACCATGGAAAAGACACTGCGAGTAGTACGATCGAAGGAAGAAATACAAGAGCGGATTGGCCAGCTTGCCGGTGAGATTCGTGATGGTGCTCCGGCGCCAGAGTTAACGATCGTCGGGATTCTGGATGACGCTTTTATATTTCTGGCCGATCTGGTTCGCGCGCTCGATATACCGCTAAACTGTTGCTTTATGAAGGTGACTCGAAATCGGCACGGCGGTCAGACCGAAGTCTTGTTTACCAGCGAATTCGATCCTCGGGGACGAGATATACTGCTGGTTGGCGCGGTGGCAGCAACCGGAGTGACGCTTGACTACATCAGCCAGCATCTTGCCTCAAGAGGTGTGAAATCCTTAAAAACCTGTGTTCTCGTAGATAGACCCGGGGAGCGGCGGGTGGATGTCAAACCGGACTTTGCGGCCTTTCAGTTTGATGACGGGTTTGTATTCGGGTATGGGCTAGGAATACAGAACCAATTCCGCCAGCTTCCGTATCTAGCTGTGATGGAGAACTAAGAGAATTTGCCGATTGCCGATTTTCGACTGCCGATTTGCGATTGCAGATCGACCCGGCAAGTTTTTCGAATCGGAATAACTCACAAAACAGTCGTCACCAATCGGAAATCGGCAATGGGCAATGCCCAGGTAGGTCGGCAATCAGGAGGCGGTCATTGCGCATCATACTAGCGTCAGTTAGAATTTCGTAAGCCGTCATGGCGCTCGTTTCTATTGGAGGTTTCAAGTGAACTCTACGGTCAGGCAGATAGTTTTTTGGGTTCTTATCATTGGTGGCGCGTTTCTTCTCTACCAGGTTTTCTCGGGTAGAAACAGTCCTAAGGAAACACTGCTGAGCTATTCGGCGCTGCTTGACAAGGCGCAGCAAAAACCGACGCTGGTCAAGAAGGCCGTAATCGAGGAAGGACACGGAATCAAGGGCGAACTGGTATCAGGTGAAGCTTTTAACACCGAACTGCCCAACGAATTTGCTCAGGCTGACATAGCCAAGACGCTCAGGGAAAATGGTGTGCTCGAGGTTTCTTTTAAGAGTACTTCATCCAGCCAGTGGCTGATTGGCCTGATAAGCTACGCTCCTCTGCTTGTTTTTATCGGCCTGTGGATTTTCATGATGCGTCAGATGCAGTCGGGCGGCAACAAAGCATTGTCGTTTGGCAAATCGCGCGCGAAGCTGCTAAGCAATCAACAAAAGCGCGTGACGTTCAAGGATGTTGCCGGTGTCGAAGAGGCCAAGGAAGAACTTCAAGAGATCATCGAGTTTCTGAAAGAGCCGCAGAAGTTTCAAAAGCTGGGCGGCCGAATTCCCAAGGGCGTCCTTATGATGGGCCCGCCAGGCACCGGCAAAACGTTGCTTGCGCGCGCGATCGCCGGCGAGGCGAACGTTCCGTTTTTCTCGATCTCCGGATCGGACTTTGTCGAGATGTTTGTCGGGGTAGGCGCCAGCCGTGTCAGAGATTTGTTCGAGCAAGGTAAAAAGAATGCGCCGTGCATAATCTTTATCGATGAAATCGACGCGGTGGGCCGTCATCGTGGGGCCGGGCTCGGAGGCGGGCACGATGAACGCGAGCAGACCTTGAATCAGTTGCTCGTAGAAATGGACGGTTTTGAGTCCAACGATGGCGTCATCCTGATAGCGTCCACTAATCGACCGGATGTGCTTGACCCTGCGCTACTTCGGCCGGGGCGGTTTGATCGCCGGGTAGTCGTGCAAAGGCCGGATGTGAAAGGGCGCGAAGGCATCCTGGCGGTTCACACTCGCAAGATCCCGCTGGGTGACGACGTCGACATAAACGTTGTGGCTCGAAGCACCCCTGGATTCACCGGCGCCGATCTGGCAAACCTTGTCAACGAAGCAGCGTTGAGCGCCGCGCGTTACAACAAAAAGGCGGTCTCGATGCAGGATTTCGAGTGGGCCAAGGACAAAGTCCTCATGGGCTCCGAACGCCGTTCGATCGTGATGTCCAACGAGGAGAAACGTAATACCGCTTATCACGAAGGCGGTCACACTCTGGTCGGCATAAAGGTTCCAAACGCGGATCCTATTCACAAGGTATCGATTATTCCGCGGGGCATGGCGTTGGGCGTGACGATGCAGTTGCCTGAAGCGGATCGCTACTCGCACACCCGCGATTACCTCGAGGGACAGATCGCGATAATGATGGGCGGACGAATCGCCGAAGAAGTCTTTCTCAACCATATGACCACCGGCGCTTCGAACGACATTGAGAAGGCGACCGAACTTGCACGCAAGATGGTATGCGAGTTTGGAATGTCCAGTCTTGGACCGATTACTTACGGCAAGAAGGAGGAGCAGATCTTCCTTGGACGCGAGATCGCCCAACATCAGGATTACAGCGAAGACACCGCGATCAAGATCGATCAAGAGGTGAATCGCCTGATAACCGAACAGTACAACCGCGCGCGTCAAATAATTATTGAGAACAAGGACGCTCTGGTGCGGCTGGCAGAAGCGCTGTTAGAACGCGAATCCCTCGACTCGATACAGATTCGACGGTTGGTCGCCGGGTTGCCGCTTGATGACGACGAGCCGACTCCAACACGTACCGACAAGCCCAAGGTTGAAACGAAACCTTCGGTGCTGAATCCAATTATCCCGCCCGTACCAGGCGATGCCCGTGCGTAAAGAGCCAACGAGCAGCAGAGGCTATTGTTTCTGCTGCTCGGCTGTCTCATCGGTAGTAGCAGTTGATCGTTCAAACTTCCTGGGTAAATGAGTAAAAATCATGAACCCGGAGGTTCCGATGAGCAACGAAAACGATATACTCAGATTGACGGCAATGATTGAGGCGCTTGATGCCAAGGTCGAGGCACGGCTACGCGATACGACCCCAATGTGGGAGGTCGTTGTGTCTCGGCTCGACACGATAATTGCTGAGCAAGCCAGCCAGGGCCGGCGTCTAGAAGCAGTGGAGGCGCGTCTTGAGGCAGTGGAGGCGCGTCTAGAGGCAGTGGAGACTGAAGCTAGACAGCTAAGAAGGCGGATTGAGGGAATGACCGGCGAACTCAGCCGCGATCTGTTGGAAGTGCGAGCCACTCATCGCGACCTCGAGGTCAGAATCGAAAAACTCGAAAAACCACCGGCGTAAGGCTGGTTTAGTTGAACCTCGAAGTGGCCGGCGGAATATCCCGACGTCGAGTCTACTCTCGGTGATCTCTTTTGGGTCTAGAAGGCCTTGCGGCTGTCGAGCAGGATTGTGACTGGGCCGTCATTCGTCAGACCCACCTTCATCATCGCCTGAAAAACTCCTGTCTCGACCGTCACGCCGCGCGATCTCACCCGCGCGACGAAGTACTCGTAGAGCTGATTGGCTTTTTCAGGTTCTGCCGCGTCGCTGTAGGAGGGCCGCCGTCCGCGACGCACGTCACCGTAAAGCGTGAACTGCGAGACCACCAGCATAGCTCCGCCAGTTTTCAGAATCGAGCGATTCATCTTTCCCTCGTCATCATCGAATACGCGAAGATTGGCGATCTTTTCAGCGAGGTAGTCTGCATCGGCGGGGTTGTCGTCGCGAGCTACACCTAAGAGAACAAGAAAGCCTGCGCCGATTTCGCCGATAGTTTCACCGTCGATTTCAACGCGGGCTTCCGTTACTCTTTGCACGACTGCGCGCATCGCCGCCAGTCTTGCATTGCGGATGTGTGATGTGCAAGATCGGGCCTTGAAAGAACCACTCGATTGGGCCTTACTACTTGATTTTTCCGAATCGCTCGACCATCGCCGGAGAATTCAACAGCGCTACAAATTGATCGACGGGGAGCGCCTCGAGCGTTTCGGTAACAACCAGCCCTCTGGCGGCCGCCGACAAAAGCGACTTACCTATCCCCTTGTGGTCGGGATACTCGGTGATCCAGAGAAAATCGTAGTTACCTTGAAGAGCGTAGGCTCCAAGGACCTTCCCGCCGTCTTGAGTAATCCAGCCGGCCGCTTCCTCTACAGCTTTTCCAAAATCGTTGATTTCAGCGGCGCCCTTTGTCGTGTTTTTGAGAAGCGTTACGTAGATTGGCATATTTGTTCTCCTTTCCGTGGTGGTCTACGACTGTTCACGCGGGATCGGATTCAACCGTTGTAGGATTCTTTGCTTAGGCCGGTTAAGGTCGGGTGAAGCTGAAGCCCTCTGATAGTCCGCCATCGCGGTTTCTGACTTGTAACAGGACCGTTTGGCCGCTGGCTATCTTCTTCCCCGCCTTCTTGCCGATCAGCACCGTAGCCGGATTCTGATCGTCGCTAGCGGTCTTTTGCTTTTCTCCGTCCAGCAGAATCACCGTGCCGCTGTCGAAGTTGTTACCGTATACGAAGAGCTTTTTGCCGGCGACTGAAGCCCCGGTAATCTTCAAAGAAGAAGCCTGTCTCGAAAGATGCTCATCGAAGAAATCGTCGACCAGCTTTCGGTTCTCAGGTTCGTCAAACTCGTCCCCGCCGTGACCCGCGCCAGCAATGAATTTCAAGCTAGCCTCAACGCCAGCGGCTGCGAGCGCGTCGTGGAGGCGCCGGCTCTGCGGTGGTCCTACAAGACAGTCGCGGTCGCCGTGCATGATCAAAAACGGAGGATCATCCGCGCTTACATACCTGATAGGATTCGCCGCCTCGGTCTTGTTCGGGCATGTCTGAATTGCGCAGCCTATCAACAACGACTCCGGAGAGAACGGCGAATCGTGATCGATAACATTACAAGGGAAGGGAAGCGAGTCGGTGGACATTCTTAGAAGATCGGTGGGGCCGAACCAGTCGACTACAGCTTGTACGCTACTGGAATGACCCGGATTGCCTCCGCTCCCCTCGAGCCCGCCGACGCCGCCTGACGTGCCCATCAATGCGGCCAGGTGGCCCCCGGCAGATGAACCCCACGCGGCAAATCGACCAGGTTCGAGGTTGTACTCAACGGCATGCGCGCGGAGCCATCTCACCGCCGCTTTGCAATCTTCAATCTGGGCGGGAAACTTCGCCTGTTGGCTCAGGCGGTAGTCGATGCTCGCAACGGCGTACCCACGAGTGATTTGTCGAAGCTGCGGTGCGTTGGGGCTCAGGGTCTTGTTTCCCGACGTCCAACCGCCGCCATGCACCCAGATGATCAACGCGAACGGACCCTCGCCTTCAGGCAAGTACAAATCCAGCTCCAACGAATCATTGCCGATACGAGCGTATTCAAGATCGCGAAGCGTCACCGCCGGCGAATTGATAACCGGATCATCGAGCGACCCGTAACCAACAGTTCCGGCAATACCGGCAGCAGTCAACGCCGTTAGGATCAGGGCTACGGAAAACAGGGCGGCGTTACTGAAGTGTCGATTTGCTCCCTTGTTGGACATTATGGTCGTACTCATAGTTCTTTAGACCAAACGTTTCCAACGAAAGTCTGGACAGCTCTGTTCTTTTTATCCGAAGTTGCGGATAGAGAGCAAGGTTGCGAATGCACCACGACTGAACTCGGCACTGCGAGTTTCCGGCGCCTGGAACCTTTCGTTGAGCCCGGGCCTACGGTATCAGCAAAACGCTCTCGCCGGTGCTAAAGATTCCCGCGATGCATCCGGTCATCAACGTGGCCAGCGTCGCCGCCACCAGCGCGCGCCAGCCAAGCGCCGCAAGGTCGTCGCGTCGATTTGGCGCAAGCGCCGCGGTGCCTCCGACAAAGATCGCAACAGACGCAACGTGTGCAAACCCGCACAACGCATAACTCAATATGACTACCGTCCGCCCGCTGGTAATCTGACCGCTTGAAATCAGTTGAGCGAGCTCGTTGTACGAGACAACCTCAGTCAGGATTACCCGCTCCCCCAACAGCCTTGCGGCGATAGGAATGTCACTCGCCTGAATCCCGAGCAGATAGGTAAACGGCGTGAAGGCCCAGCTCAGGATTTTCACAAAGGACAGCGGCTCGGTCATTCCAAACCACGAGCCTCCAAGCCCGAGCAACTTATCGCCAAGCGCCACGAGCCCGAGTATTGCAATCAGCAGTGCGGAAATCCCCGCCGCCAGCTTTAAGCCATCCATCGAACCGGTAATGATCGCGCTCATAAGATTACGAGCGCGTCCCGACTCGTCATCCGGAGGAACGCCGAGCGCGGTTTCAGGTGTTTCAGTCTCGGGAACGAGCAGCTTGCATACAACGATGGAAGCCGGAATCGCCAGTACCGACGCCGACAACAGGTGACCTGCTATTTGAGGGAATACGCCGCTGAGGAACGCGACATATACTCCAAGTGTGCTCGACGCTACAGTCGCCATCCCGGTAGTTAGCACAGTCAGCAGTTCTGAGCGAGTCATCTTGTCCAGGTAGGGCCTGACGACTAATGCGGACTCGACACCAACAAAGATGTTTGCGGCGCCACTGAGCGACTCCGCGCCGCTGATCGCCATCGTACGATGAAATATTTTTGCGAATAGGCGAACGACCCACTGGAGGACTCGCAGGTGGTACAGCAGCGCGGTAAACGCGGCGAAGAATATCGCAACCGGCAGGACTTGAAAGATCAGAATAAATCCGACCGAACCCGATTCGCCGGGACTTGCAGCAAGAGGTCCAAACAAGAAGGAGGTGCCGGCCTTCGAGGCATTCAGCAAACCGAGCACGGCGTCGTTTGCCCACAAGAAGGGCGTTCGCGAAGCCGGTACACGAAAGATCAGAAATCCGATCACAAGCTGCAACGCGACTCCCCACGAGAAGGTCTTCAGCGAAATCCTTCGCCGGTCGGTCGAGAGCAACCACGCGATGCCTGCAAAGATCAGAAAGCCCGATGCCGATACGAAGTGATAGATCAATTTGCTCACCTGATGTTTGGATTTAAGGCCAGGTCCGAAGAATAGTTGATCGCCAGTAGAGCAGCAAATCAGAAAACAATGTCAAATCTCAATTGGCTGAAACAAGTTGAACGGCTTCCTGAAATAATATAAAAACACACTAGATTTACATTGAGCGCTGCATACCTCACCGATGCACCTCCCCGAGTCTCTGTTTGGAGCACCCATGAGCGCTCGAGAACTCAGAAGTGTTGCAGCCTGCATCAGTTTCGCGCTGACAACCTGCGTGATCTGGGGCGCCGGTTTCAATGTGGCCGGCGAACAATTGCCGATCAAGACTTACACGACAGCCAACGGTTTGGCCCGAGATGAGATCAGCCGGATTGTCCAGGATTCGTTCGGGTTCTTGTGGTTTTGCACGTCTGAGGGCCTCTCGCGGTTTGATGGTTATCAATTTACCAACTACGGTCGGGATCAGGGGCTGTCTCACCGCGTAGTCAAAGACATGCTTGAGACTCGAGATGGTAATTACTGGGTAGCGACCGGTGGCGGTCTCTGTCGATTTGAGCGAAAGGGGTATGCGCACGCAAACTTCGATAAGAACTCGCGCTATCGAGAAGGAGCCTCTTCATGGAATGAGGCAAGATTCGTGGTCTATTACCCGAGCGATGATAAGAGGTCACATTGGATAAACAGGCTGATTGAAGACCGAAACGGGGTTATTTGGTGTGCGACTGAGCGCGGGCTATACCGACTCGATCAAGTTGATGGGCAATGGAGCTTCTCGTTCGTTGACATTGGCTTGCCGATGAATGCGTCTCGCGAGGCTGTCGTTTACGCATTGCTTGAAGATCGTCAGGGTGGGTTGTGGATCGGCTCAGCCAGCGGATTGTTTCGGCTCTGGCCTGACGGTCGTTTGGAGCGATACACCACCCACCACGGTCTTCCCTTCAACACCATAAAAGCGCTCGTGGAAGATCGCCAGGGACAGCTTTGGGTCGGCACGGCTCAGGGGCTGTGCCGGTTGGCGCCCAACCCCAACCCGACCCGCACAGCAACTGCTCGAGTGTATACGACCAGGGACGGGCTTCCGAGTAATCGGTTGACGTCATTATTTCAATCGTCTGACGGAAGGCTTTGGGCTGGTACGGTTGGTGGGCTGGCTGAGTTTATACCGGCGAAGCAGATCGATGATGAGAGGTTTAGAAGCTATACGACTGCTCACGGCCTGAGCGATACACAGATAGAATCGATAGCCGAGGACCGAAACGGCAACATCTGGATCGGAACGGAAACTGGTGGCGTGATGAAGTTCGCCACCGAAGGTTTTACTAACTTTGGCTTGGCAGACGGCCTACGCATCGCCAGGATCGCTTCCATCTCAGAGACCCGGGATGGTGAACTGTGTGTCATAGATAGCATGGAAGGAGACCTCTTTATAAACCGATTTGATGGAAGACGGTTCAGTGCGATTAGGCCGGCGGTGCCGGCTCAGATAAAGAATTTCGGATGGGGCTGGTCTCAAATTGGTTTTCAGGATCGCCTCGGGGAGTGGTGGATACCAACCGCGCATGGACTCTGCCGTTACCCGAAAGCCAGGATTGATCAGCTGTCAAGCGTAGCGCCCAAGAATGTTTACACAACACGTGACGGGCTTCCTTCAAACGAGATCTTTCGAGTCTACGAAGACTCCCGCGGGGACATCTGGATAGGCTGCGCCGGTTATATCGCCGATAGTCTTGCAAGGTGGGACCGGGCTACAGGAAAGCTGCGCTTGTACACCACGGCGAACGGCTTACCACGTGAGGACGGCCCGACTGCGTTTTGTGAAGATGCCGGTGGCAATCTTTGGATCGGTTATTACGGTGGGGGTTTGGCGCGATTCGTCGACGGGCGTTTCACGTTTTTTTCAATAGGCGATGGAACGCCAACCGGTATGATCCGAGGTCTCTATACTGATCGGAGCGGCCGGTTGTGGATCGCAACTGCCGCTGGAGGCGTGGTGCGCGCGGACGATCCCACTGCTAATAGCCCGCATTTCATCACCTACACCACGGCCGACGGTATATCCAGCAACCAGGTGTCGTGCATTACCGAAGACGAGTGGGGCCGCATTTACATCGGCACCGGGCGCGGGCTTGACCGCCTTGATCCGGCGACCGGCCGAATAAAGCATTACAGCGTGACCGATGGACTAGGCAATAACTTCGTAAACGTCGCGTATCGAGACCGCGACGGGGCTCTCTGGTTCGGTACGCTGCAGGGATTATCGCGATTCGTGCCAAAACCCGACCGCCCCCAAGCGCCGCCCCCAATCTTTATCGGCGGGCTGCGAATAACAGGCGTCGAACAAACTCTATCGGATCTTGGAGAAGCTAAGCTGTCGGGGTTCGAGCTTGGGCCAAGCCAGAACCAGATTGAGATTGGGTTTCTTGGTCTGGGCTATGGGTCAGGCGAGTCATTGCGATACCAATACAAGCTCGAGGGCGCGGACCAGGATTGGACCCAGCCGACCGATCAACGAACCGTCAATTATGCCAACCTGCAACCCGGGTCCTATCGATTTCTTGTCCGGGCTGTCAATGCCGATGGAGTGACAAGCCCGGTTCCCGCATCGCTTGAATTCACAATCATTCCGCCGATATGGCAGCGATGGTGGTTCGTGTCATTGGCGGCGATCCTCGTCGCGCTTGCGGCCTATGGCATTTATCGTCATCGCGTAACGCGGCTTATTGAGCTCGAACGTGTTCGAATGCGCATAGCCACTGACTTGCACGATGACATCGGTTCGAGCCTGTCGCAGATTTCGGTGCTCAGTGAAGTTATCAATAAGCGGTTGGGCAAGGAACAGTCCGTAGCGGAGCCGCTTTTGATGATCGGCAGCCTCTCACGCGACCTGGTCGATTCGCTCAATGACATTGTTTGGGCTATCAATCCGCGACGCGACCGGTTGAGCGATCTGATTTACAGAATGCGCAGGTTTGCGAGTGACACGTTTACTGCCCGCGACATCCAGTTTCGGTTTAGCGCACCCGATTCGCAGAATCACCTCAGGCTCGGAGCAGATACGCGTCGCGAGGTGTTTTTGGTATTCAAGGAAGCCGTCAACAATCTGGTTCGTCATTCCGGGTGCACTGTGGCGGATATCGACTTCGGGATGAAGAACGGGCGGATGGAGCTGAGCGTCACAGACAATGGAGCCGGCTTCAACCCCGAGCGGGAGAGCGAAGGTAATGGCCTGGTGAATATGCGGCAGCGTGCTGCGAAGGTTGGCGGAGGACTGGATATTGTGTCGAGCCGTGATCGAGGAACGACCGTCTTGTTAAAGGTTCCATTGAGGTAGATAGGTATTTACTATTTTCTATCGTCAACTACATGTTCATGTGGTGACTCGACGGCCCATTTTGCCTTACGTTGTCAACCAAAATCCGGGAGTCCGTCAATGTCCGACGCACCAGTAAATCGTTCAGCCGCCTCATCGATCCCGGTTACCATTAAGGTGGCGGTCATCGAAGATTTGCGCTCCCTCCGCGAAGGCTTTCACATGCTTATCGATGGCACTGACGGGTTTCGCTGCACCGGCCGGTTTCGGACGATGGAGGAAGCGCTTGAAAAGATCGGGTCGGACCTTCCCGACGTTGCGCTTGTAGATATCGGTCTTCCCGGAATGAACGGGATCGACGGCGTACGAGTTTTGAAAGAACGTTACGCGGACCTTATGCTGCTGATGTTGACGGTTTATGATGACGACGACCGCATTTTCGACGCATTATGCGCGGGAGCCTGCGGTTACTTATTGAAGAAGACTCCACCGGCACGTTTGCTTGAATGCCTCAAAGAAGCAGTTGAAGGAGGCGCGCCGATGTCGCCGGAGATTGCCCGACGAGTGGTCGCGTTGTTTCGGGAGTGCCGCCCACCCGAACGGGCGGATTACCATCTGACCCCGCACGAAACCCGGCTCTTGAAACTCCTGGTCGAAGGCCACAATTACAAAACTGCGGCGGCCCAGCTGGGCGTCAGCTTTAATACAGTCTGCTTTCATATCAAGAGTGTCTACGAAAAGTTACAAGTCCACTCCAAGAGCGAAGCCGTCGCAAAGGCCCTCCGCAACCGCCTGATAAAGTAGCAGCTGTCTGCCTTCTGACCGCTGCCTTCTGACTACTGCATTCTGACTACTGCCTTCTGACTTCTGCTTTCTGCCTTCTGCATTCTGACTTCTGCTTTCTGCCTTCTGCTTTCTGCCTTCTGCTTTCCGCCTTCTGCTTTCCGCCTTCTGCCCTCTTAACTCTCCCTCATTCCTACCAATCCATGTGGTGACTGCCGTTGCAGGTTTGGAGTATCTATATCGTGCGCCCGAGGGAAGGAGCGCGATGCCCGGGCCGGCAGACCACGGTTAACGGGTACGCAAGCCGACGAGACCGATAATAAGCCTCACCCAATCTCTACTCCCAGAATCGCGATTGAATTAACGCGCTCATTTGCTGCAATGCGGTTCTCTCTCGAGGAGTGTGAAACCTTGATCCCAAATCGGAGGCATCCTGATGACACAAAGTGGACGAATGTGGCTCATCGGAATGGCAATAGCAACCGCATTGGTCGCGCATGTGGGTGGGTGGGCCACGTCGGGCGCGAGCCGTGGAGACGCCATTCAAGACAAACAAGCGAACGTCGATCCGACGCCTCGGGAATGCCCGACCTGCGGACTGATGCCGGATCCGTTCGGTGTCGCTATTAACCAGACCGCGCGTCTCAATATTCTCAATCGCGCCGAGGAACGCGGGATCGTCATCAACTGGAAGTTCCTCGACTCTGACGGCAACACGTTGGCGCGAAGCGTGGGACCAGTGTCTGTGTTACCCGGCCAGATGCTTTCAATCGATTTTCTCGCCGAGGATCACAACGTGACCAGAGATCGCTTCGGACGAGTTCAATTGCGCAGTGTTGTAACCGCCCTTGGAGGCCCCGACACGAAACGTAACCTCCAGGTATCAGTCGAGGTGATCGACAACGCAACGGGCAAGACGACCGCTTTCATCGGCAACCCCGCTAACTGAGCCAGTGCGGTGGCAAGGACGCTGCGAGTTCTTTAACAGCTAGAGCGGATTTGCAAGCCATCTTGCAATCAAAGCGGACAAACTCGTCGAAAGGCATTTGGGCATCACCGCAGTAGAAAAGGGAGAAAGATCATGAAAACGCGATACACAAGAGTGAAGCCTCTCGCAATAGCAATGGCATTAGTCATGTCGACGACGACTCTTTGGGTCGACTCTACTGCCCAACAAATCCAGTGTTCCAGTCCCGTGAAAAACGTTTCAGCGGTAACAAACCCCGCGGGTCACACAATCACGACGAGGTACCAATTAGACACACCCAATCTTCAGCAGTTGCTGACGACTACGATCGACGCTGGAGAGGGTTGTTTGATCGCGCATCTGAGTGGGCAGGCCAGGATTACGGATAACTACGTCGTCTTCCAGGTGCGGGTGGATGGGCTGCCGATGGAAGGCCATCTGCCCGGGTTGCCAGGGTTTACTACCCCTGTTGTTTTCGTATCAATTGACGCGGGCACGGCGAATGATGACGAGCAATTCATTGATCCGACCAAGGTGGTCTCCTACAATTTCTTTACGCAACTGTCTAAAGGCACCCACACCGTAGAGGTAATGGCCGCCGCAGGCAGTAACATCGTCTCCCCTAATTTCCCCACAGTGACCAGTCTCGTGCTGACCCTTGAATATCGCTAGTGCTGGATGTGTCGCCTGCGACGGACGACGCTGATCCTCCATCGCCCACGTGATGACATTGTGGGCAACCAGAATTCTCAGAGAAAGGAGCGACTGCAATGAAGAAATATCTTGTGATCGCGATCATATTATTTGCCTCGGTTACGATGAGCTTGACGTCGGCTCATGCCCAAATACCGAATGGATCCAACAACTCTCAAAATCACATCCTGATTGGCAGGACAGAGTTTCTCTTCGCCTTCCTTCAGCAACGGACGCCGAGACGGCTTGGATTCGGATTCAGCCTGATGCCTGCAGGGAGCGGCTCGGCCTCCATGAGCGTGACACCTCTGCCATTCGCGCCAAACTTGCCGGTGCTTGGCGGCGGCACGGTGGGAAGGCTAACGAAGTGGACGGGAATCACCAGCAGCAACTCTTTTATCGGCGACTCGACCATCTTCGAAAGCAAGCTTGGGCTGGTGGGCATAGGCACGGACACACCGACATCGAAGCTGACGGTAGCAGGGACGATCCAGTCGTTGACCGGCGGATTCCAGTTTCCTGACGGGACGGTTCAGACAACCGCAGGAATAGCCCCCAATCAAGTTGTTCGGAGTCTGAACGGATTGATGGGTGACCTTACGCTGGTGCCCGGACAAAACGTCAGCATCACGCCGGGAGCGAATTCTCTGATCATATCTGCGAGCGGGTTGTTGAGCGGAGTCAGCCACGACGCGACGCTCACAGGCGACGGAACTTCGGCCTCGCCCCTTGGCGTCGCTGTCCCGCTAATCCTGAGCGGCTCAGTGGACTTTCCCAACGGCGTTATCCGGGTGACCAACACAGCCATAGGCGGCACTGGAGTTCGGGTCGACGGAGGCGAGGCCGGTGATGGCGTGCGAGCCGATGGCGGCGACAGTTTGAACTTCATAGGCGGTGATGGTGTGACTGCCACCGGCGGTGGCAGCAACGGGAACCTCGGCGGCAGAGGCGTTGTTGGCAGGGGCGGCGGTAGTTTCAGCAGCAATGGCGGTGATGGCGTGGTTGCCGAGGCCGGCAATGGTGGCGGCGCGGGAAACAGCGGCGGCACCGGCATCCAGGCCAGCGGCGGTGTGGGCTTAGGCGGCGCGACTGATGGCCCGGCTGGCCGCTTCTTCGGTGATGTTGAAGTCACGGGCGATCTAAATGTCACTGGCACGAAGAACTTCAAGATTGACCACCCGCTCGACCCGGAAAACAAATATCTCTACCACGCCGCCGTCGAGTCCGCAGAAGTTCTGAACCTCTACAGCGGCAATGCGACGTTGGACGCGAAGGGCGAAGCAGTTGTGCATTTGCCCGAGTGGTTCCAGGCAATCAACCGGGACTTCCGTTACTCGCTCACCCCAATCGGCGCTCCGGCATCTGGTCTTTACGTAGCCCTGGAAATCACGAACTCCCATTTCAAGATTGCCGGCGGTACCGCGGGAATGAAAGTCAGCTGGCAGGTTACGGCCGCGCGCTCAGACCGCGCGTTGCTCAAACAACCATTCAAAGCGGAGAAAGACAAACCGGAGCGAGAGCGGGGCACCTACTTGAACCCCGAGGCATATGGCCACGCGGAAGAGCGCGGAATCGAGTGGACGCGCCATCCTGAACGGATGCGGCAACTCAAGCAGCTGCGAATGGAGCGCATACAAAAACCTGACAATCAATGAAGTGCGAATGGCTAAAACGTCAAACGCGTCCGAGCCCAAGGAGGACATTATGACTAATACTACAAAAACGTTTGTTCTGGCTCTGTTGCTGGGGCTTGCCCTCTGCGGTTGCGCGAATAAAGAAGAGCCGGCTCAGCCAGGAGTCGCTGCTAATGCCCCAAAACAATCAGCCGATTCGTCAGCCGCAACGGCGCCATTGCCGACTGCGCCGGTAGCTTCTGGGTTCGACATCGATAAAGTACCGATCGTTAACCCCTCTCTTGGCAAGTTCCCGTATGTCGGCTTGATCGAGGGCTATCAGCAAAAGGCTTCCCGTGAAAATAAAGACGTGGCCTTCGACCGCTATGAATTTTTCGATGGCACCCAGCTGATCTCCGTCGAAGGACGGCTCAAGACGATCGAAGCCGCAGGACGAGGGGCATCCGCCTTTCAGGTCTTCAAAACTTATGAATCGTTGATCACGGGTTTAGGCGGCGTGCGTGTTTTCGAAGGCAGGGTGAAACAGATGAAAGATCTTAAGCTGAACTTCAGCGACAAGCGTCATCGCCCGATTTTTAACGTAGACGAGATGGGCGTCTATATGGTGCGCACGCCACAGACAGAGATTTGGCTCGAAGCCTATGTTTCAGAATATCAAGAGGACATTTATTTCCTGACCGTCGTGGAAAAGAAGGGTCTGGAAGTAAAAGCCACGCTCCTGCCGGCAGAACAGATGAAAAGAGAGCTGGACGACAAAGGGCACGTCGCGCTCTACATCAATTTCGACTTCAACAAGGCGGACATCAAGCCAGACTCACGGCCGATCATTGACGAGATCGTCAAACTCTTGAAGACCAATCCGAGCCTGAGCCTCACGGTCGAAGGTCACACCGACAACGTCGGTGCGCCGGATTACAACAGGCGGTTGTCCGACGGCCGTGCACGGTCAGTTGTAGCTGAGCTGACCGGTCAAGGCATCGCGTCCCGGCGTCTCAAGGCGATGGGCTACGGGCAAGACAAGCCGATCGCGGATAACAGCACCGATGAGGGCCGATCTAAGAACCGCCGCGTGGAATTGGTTAAGGCGGCTTAGGTGTGATCCCGCCGCGAATCGAGGCATTTCGACGCGTGATCGGAGAAAACATTTCGCGCTTGTGAGGAGCTATGGCATCGTCTCGCGCGGACAGACGGCGCGGCTGCATTTTTTTTACACCGTTGAATTGGTAGTCAGAAAGGAGCACTAATCATGTGGCAAGTAAAACGTTTTGCTAGAGCAATTGTCAGTTTGTCGTTGATAGCTCTCTTGACCGTTCCTTTAATGCCTTACGGCCATAGCGCCAATGCCGGCGAACGGCGCGCTTCCTCCCCAACTCAATCGGGCATTGTGACGGGGCAATCGCGGCCGGATCAAAAATCGTCGGCGCAGCTGACGTGGAAGTCTGAAGGAACGTTTCAGAATGGACAACTCCAAATCCGCGATGCCGCGATAAACCTCTCGCGGCTTGATAAAGATGGCTCGCCGATACATGAAGCTCGGTCGGAACCAGGTGAGCCGGGTACAGCTAACCTATCCGGCTTCATGCCGAGCGTGGCGGCGACAGCCAGCCGTTCCATCATGGTGAGCGTATCTCCGCCGACCGGCCCGCCTGAATCGGAAGTTGTCGTCAGCGGGAGGGTTCCGGCTGACGTACAGCTTTCCACAGTGCGCGTGCTGTTTCAGTTCAATGACGACCAGCGCCGGAGCCTTTTCACACGCGGCCTGGCCGAAATTTCCGTAGGGCGAGACGGACGATTCAGCGCGCCGGTGACCATCCCCGCGGATGCTCCCGGCAGGCCAGCGCCCGGCATTCCACACGAAATCATGGTCGTAGGTGGAGACGACTCAAATACGGTGGAAGGGAGGGGTAATTATAACGTCATCCAAGTGCGACAGCCCGGCCGCATCTCAGGAACGGTTTCGGTTGATTTAGGCGACGGCACGACACAGCCGGTCGTGGGCGCTCCGGTGGTGCTGAATTTCACGGTGTTCCAGGGAGGAACCCCACAGTTTCTCGGCATTGCCGATACAACCAATAGCCAGGGCAAGTATGATTTTCCGGAGATAGACGCCAGGGACTACGGCGTAACGGTTAGCCACCCGGCAATCATCTTCCCGCCTCAGACAGCCAGTCTTCAACCAGGGCAGCACCTCATCATCAATTTCGTCGGGATGTTTGCCTCGCCGGGTATCGCGGGGTGCGAGCAATGGAAGGCCACTTACGAATCGCAAGGACAACATATTTATGTGTCCTCTCAGTTCCACAAGCCCGGCCCCTCCAGCGGCGCTAACATCGGCACCTTTGTCTCGATGCCCAACAAGGGCGTGCCGTTCCTCAATAGGTTCGCCGCTGTCATACCGTTCGCCGTAAGCAGCCAGGATAACGTGAAGATCACCGTCGGCAATTTCAAGTTTCCCGCTACTCTGATGACGGGACAGTTCTTTTCTTCCTATGTGGCCGAAGTGGACATGAGCCAACTACCGCCCGGGCAATACCAGGTGGGCGCATCGATCGAAACCACGCAAGACGGCGAACCTTTCGAATGCGAGCTTGCCCCGGGACTGGGCTTCACCGTAATTCAAGTGCCCTGGTTCAATTGCTGGGTTGATAACCCGAACGTTCAGGTCGTTAAGACCAACCCGACACGTTACGAGTTTTCCGGTACTCTGCCCAACCCTTCTTTTAATTTCAACGAGCCGCTTGACCTCGATTTCGTGCAACTCGACAACATCGTCCAACTGGGTATTCCGATTCACGAAACTCTGCGACTCGACGGCACCTGGCAGGGCACTGCTAAGGCTGAAGCGCAGGTCACCTTTCTAAGCCTGGACTTTCTGAACGAATCGTTGCCTTACAATCCGAGCGGCGGCCCTTTTCTGAACCACAGCTATACGCTGCCAACATTCTCGGAGCAATTGTTCGACGAATGTGTGAAGGTCTTCGAGTACGGCTGGGGCATCCCTGATGTCTTGTTCGTCGGCATATCGGCCAGCTTCTGCGTCGGGGCAGCCATCAGCCTGGACTCGATGATTCTTCAAAATCTGAAAGTAAATGCCACGGTCACACCGCAAGCCAGCCTCGGCGTCAAGTTTGCGATCGAGGTTGATCTCCTGGTTTGCGGCGCCGAGGTGAGTGTCAAACCTCAAGCAACCGTTCAACTACCCATCGCCTGCCAGCTTTCAGGCTCTTGCCCCGGCTCATTCCCTGATTGCGGATTCCAATCCCCGTGTCTCAAAGTAGATGCGGTCTTTAGCTATGAGGTTGAGTGCTTCTGGGTGGACGTCTCCTCAGGGTCGGAGACCGTGAATCTCTTCGAGGTCGGCTGCGGCTCTTCCAACCGGTCCCTGGCCGAGGCGATGACTGCCAGCGCCAGGCGCGTGACTCCGACTGCCGCCACGAGCGTAAACACCCTCGCGCGGCTCCAGCCCAGACCCTCGGTAGCCACCGACGGCGCCGGCCATGCCCTTGCCGTCTGGGTGCGAGAAGAGACTCCTGCCCCTACCCCGCTGCCGACTCGCCGCATCGTCTACAGCCTTTACAACGGCCGGGTCTGGAGTGAGCCGGCGCCCATCTACTCCGGAAATCCTCTGGTCGAAGCGCCGCAAGTCGTATTCCTCGGCCCGAATCGAGCGCTGGCGGTCTGGCGGCAGAGCAAGCTCAGCTTGCCGCAAGCCCTGTCAAGCGACGAGCCGACGCTCACTCACAGCTCCGAACTCTACTATGCAGTCTGGGACGGCCAAACTTGGAGCGCTCCTGCGGCGCTTACGGATGATCAGGTGGTGGATGCCAGACCGTCGCTTGCCGCCAATCCGGCTACCGGGCAGGCCATGCTGGTCTGGATCCGCGGCGACCAACTGGCAGAGGAACAGCCCAGCGGCCTTTCCTACGCGCGCTTCAACGGGACCCAGTGGAGCCAGCCTCTGCCCCTTGTTCAGCGAGGGCAAGCCGTGGATTATCAGCACGGCGTAAGATTCAACCGGCTCGGCCAGCCCGCGGCCGTATGGTTGCGCGATCTGGACGGCGACCTCTTTACTCGGGCCGATCGGCAGATTCTGTTTTCGCAGTTCAACGGCGCGGGCTGGAACCCTCCTGAACCGCTTCCCGATCTTCCGCCTGGACCCTACTCGCCTTCGCTCGACTTTGATAATTCCAACAACCCCGTTGTTGCGTTCGTCGTTGCCTCCGTAGATCAGAAGCCGACCGAAAGCCTCGGCACCGGCGACGGCAACCGGAGCTTACTCTATGCCGCCTACCGCCGAGGCAATCGTTGGGAGGTTGCGCCGGTCGGCGAAGCGACCGCCGCGGAGCGTCCGGTCGTGCGGGTAACGGCGGACAACCAGGCGATCATCATGTACCGCCAGTTCGGCGACAAATTCGATACCCATACGAGCGGCGACCTTGCCAGCGCAGTCGCCGATTTGAATGGGTCGACGCTCAGCTGGACTACAGGGTTCCTGACCAATGACGGTCTGACCAACTGGCAGGTGGCGTTCGACATGGACCGCTCAACTTCGCGCCCCTTCGTTGTCAATGTGAAGCCCGCTCCGGACGCCGAAGATGCGGAGAAGCTCTCGCGGATGCCGCGAGGGGAAATAGTGGGCGGCGACATAGCTTTCAGGGGATTCCCTTCCGCGAATCTCGCCGTGACCAGCGCCGTGGTACCTTACGCCGCTGACCTCAGTCTGAATAACCTTGTGGTTTCTGACCCTCATCCGCTCGTCGGCGATACGGTGATGATCACCGCCAATGTCCGCAACGCAGGGCTGAAACCCGTGCCTGCCGGCGCAGCGCTCACCGTGAGGTTTTACGAGGGCGAAGCGACGCACCCCAATTTTATCGGGGAGCAACGGATCACGCGCCCGCTCGCCTTCAATACCGCAACGCCGGTTTCTGTTCCGCTCACGATTCGACAGGGCGGGCTGCGAAATCTCACGGCCGTGGTCGACCCGGAGGGGATTGTTCAGGAATCCGACTTGAGCAACAACACAGCGCGGGCGATTCTCGGCCGGCCGACGTCGCCTCTCCAGTTATTTGGGAATTCCGACCCAGCGCGTCGAGTGATTTCTCTAGGTTGGACTTCCTCCGAAACACGCGGCATTGCTCAATACCGGGTCTTCCGTTCGCAGACTCCGGGAGCGGGTTATGAACTGGTCGGCACCACGGTAAACACTGACTTCATCGACACCCTGGTCCGGCCGGGCGTGCGGTACTACTACGTTGTGCAGACCGTTGACGTCTATGGAACGCGCTCGCCGTTCAGCAATGAAGCCAGTGCCCAACTCGCGGCTGGCATACCCGGATAATTACGAACAAATTGCCTTGGACCTTCAGTGAGAAAGGAGACTCAACGTGAAGAAACATAAAAACTATCTCTGGACCGTTGCCGGCATCGTCATCCTCTTGGGTTTATTTCTTGTCAGTGTGCCCAGGGGCGGTCATGCACAGTCGCGCAATCAGCTGCCGGTGACGGTTGAAAACACGCCTGATAATCCGGTGCCGGTCACTATTGGAAACCGAGTGCGTACTTGCCCGGATGAGGACTGTCCGGCGTCAATGCTAAACGCCAATGACCGGAATGCTTTTCAGAGACGCGTTCAATTCGTCATACCCGAAGGAGTGCCGCAAACCGGCGTAAACATCGCGGTGCCGGAAGGAAAACGTCTGGTGATCGAGTTTGTCACCGCCAGCCAACTAGCATTCTCGCAGCCGGTGGCCATAAGGCTTCGGACGCTGGTGAGCGGTGCACAGGCGGAGTTTTCACTTCTTCAAGAAAAGCAGGCCGAGCCAAATATTGACCTCTGGATCACCACTCAACAGGTGCGGATTTACGCCGATGCGCCTGGCTTCCGAATCGAAGCCGGACGACAAACGCCCTTTGTCGCCGATTCGGCCGTCGATGTCTCAGTCTCCGGATATCTAGTGGCTCTTTGATATGAAAAGACCCTCAAACCAGGTCACTCGCGCAATTGTTGTTCTGCTCTGCGCGCTCTTATCAAGGAGCAACAGCGGCAAATTGACAGTCTGAAGAGGCTGGTGTGTTTGGATCATCCGAACGCTGAGGCATGCAAGTAAGGAGGAACCTATGACTGAAACACGACCTTTGCTCCGACTCCGCATTGGCCGGCTGGTTCTGTGCTTGACCGCGGTGGGTCTTTTTTTGTTTCCACCCAGCGCGTCGGCGGTCATTCTAATGGAAGTTCTGAACCCACTGATGTTGTTCGAGGTTGCAGGCCTCAGCTTCACGTCCTACTCAACTTCCGGCAGGGCCAGGTTACAAATTCTAGACACCGACACCGAGCGCTCAGCAATAGTAAACGTGCTGGGCCAACACGAATTGCGTTCCCAGCTGACCCTTATTGCGGTTAGCCATGTGGATCCCGATCAAAAAGTACGCATCGAGGTTGATGTCGCGCCGCTCCGCGATCCTGAGGCAAGGCTCTTCGTGTTGGACGCCTTTGGAACCGCCGTCGAGCCTGAACCTGTAACAGATCCCCTGCTAACTGCCCTTTTAGGTCCGTTGAGATTTGGCCTGGAACTCGAAGTTCGGACTGGCCACGCCGATCCGCTTCGCCGCTTGGCCATTTACCGGCTCCGGTCGGTTGAGCGTGGCGAACGGTCAATTCACTTCCTGGTCCTTTGATCAGCGCTCATATCACTCAGACTGGCCGTTGCCGGTCATTGTGGGATATAACACTTTGAGCAAAAACGCAGGCGGCCGATAGCTGCCTCATCGGTCGATAAACAGTTTTTGAACGGAGAAGCAAAACCGTAGAAGGAGAAGACGATGAAGAACACATCTAATCTAAAAGCTCGATTGATGATTGTCACACTGTTTGCAGTTGGGATGTTAGTGGCATTGATGCTCGCCGGACAAAAGAGCAGCGCCGACCCTAAGAAGGGCGCGCTACAGGTTCAATCTCAGGCGGCACAAGGGCAGGCAGCGCCGGGCAACTCGCAACCAGCTAACTTTCTTGTGCTGGTTACCGATCCCGATACGGGGACGGCTGTCACTGATCTGGTTCAAGCGGATTTCAAGATAATAAATCACTTCGCGGTTACCGGTCAGACCTGCGGGTTCAGCAACAACATCGTGGGGTTCGCCAACGTCGGGACGGGCGCTTATCAAATTCGAGTCGGGTTGGTTGTGCCGGGATGCACGTGGGTTGCGGGAGACTATCTGGCGCAGGTGATGGTGGCTAGAGGGTCAGAGGCAGGGCAGGCGGCGGTGACCTTGTCGGTCGAATGATTGATTAGAGCGCTAGCGGAGGTTCTTGACCAACACGATATCGTGCTTCCATCCACCGCGTGCGCAGACCAGGGTCTTTCCATCGGGTGACACGTCGAAACGGAATATCCCATCCGACTTGAAATCTGTCACCTGCGTTGGCGGGCTGCCGTCGAGCGGTTGTCTCCAAATATTAGCGACGCCGTCGAATGACTGGGAAAAAAGGAGAGCTTTGCCGTCGGCGGTCCACTTCAAAGAGTTATTGTTCAGTGATTGAGTCTTAAACTCAAACCGCTTGATCTCGGACCCGTTTGCAAAAGAGCTCACAGCGATTCCTAGTGCTTCTTTTCCCTTCGAAAAATAAGCAATGAGCTTGCCGTCTGGCGACACCGAAGAGATGCCCGCCACCCCGCGACAGACCAGCTGAGCCTGGCCGCCATCAATTGGGATCTTGTAAAGGTTCCCCGCAGACACGTAAATCACCCAGCTGTTATCGGGCGATATGCTCGCCGGATTCGCCCCGTTTGTTTCAGTAAGCTGAATAAGGTTGCTTCCATCAAGATTCATGCGCCAGATCTCAAAATGACCCGACCGATTTGAAGCGAAGACAACATAGCGGCCGTCGGGTGTGATTGTCGGGGATATGTCATTACCGATGTCAAAGGTTAGTTGCTTTCGCTCTCCCCCGTCGGCGTTCATCACCCATAGTTCGTAAGTTGCCTCGGATAATAGACCCGAATAGATAACTCGCCCATCCAGGGTGAGGCATAGTCCGTCCGAACCCCAAACGCCAATCTTCCGACTCCTTGCTACGTCTGCGAGGGGAGCGATCCATATGTCCGAAACGGCGTTGTATTGCTCAGCGACTAACATTGTCGCGTCCGCGGTCACCTCGACATGACTGTAGTTGTCCAGGTCGCTCGACAATGGCCGGGCTTCTCCGGACGGGTAGGCAACAAACCAGAGCTGCTTGACCGATGTTTTTAAGTCCCTGGCGCTGACGATCAAACCGCTGCCGTCCGACAACCAGGTCTTGTCGCCGGCGTGATGCCATTTCTGCGTAGTAATGTCTCTTTGCTTGCCATCGCTCAAGCGAATTTCACGAATACCCATTGTTTCGCCGCCGCTCTCGGCGTTACCGACTGAGAATGCTATTGTGCTGCCGTCGGGTGACCACGCGGGGAACGCGACGGAGTCGCTGACCAGTACGCGCTCTTCAACACCATCGGAGTTCGCCAACACCAACTCGTTCTTGCCCTGGCTGTTGCGGTGAGCGAAAGCCAGATCCGCCCCGTCCCTGGAAAGCATGATTACATCGACAATGTCATCCCTCAGCTTTTTCGCTGCCCCGCCAAACACTGGAACTCGATATAACGTTGCCAACGGAGCGAAGCCTTCAACTCTGGTGAAGTACAGCTCGCTGCCGTCAGCGGAGAAGAGCAGATTGCGATAAGAGAACTTATCAGGTGGGATGAGTTGTTGCTGCGTTCCTGTCGCAAGCTGGTGAATCAGGATGCTATTGCGTCCGGACTCGCGATTGACGTAAGCCACGTACTTTCCATCCCGTGAGATCGCCGGCGCGCCGGAGCCGCCGGCTCGGGTCAGTCTGGTTATCTCCCAGTCTCGGTACGTGTTCACAGCCAATCTGGAGCGAGAATTGAGGAATCTAGCGCCGATCAGACCTACCAAACCGACGGCTACAATCAGCGACGCGGCCCACACCCAGGCCCTTCGCCTGCGAGCGATCGGTCCAGCAATTTGGGCAGTCTTGATCGCAACATCAGTTTGAACAGACGAATGCACCTGCGTTCCGGGCTCCAAACGATTGTGAGGGGTTAGATCGAGGTATTCGGCTTCAGCCCCGGTTGCATCGCCATTTTGCTTTACGGAGGCCGATAGGACGTCTCTCGTTGGCACCCTCTCAACCTGGGCAACAAAGCTGTAGCCTCGGCCCGGTACTGTCACGATGTAGCGATGATCGTTGGGGCTTTCGTCGAGAGCCCTTCGCAACGTTGATATATGACGCGTGAGGTTATTCTCTTCGACTACTCGCTCGCCCCAAACCAGACGCATCAGTTCATCTTTGTCGATTACGTACTGATTGTGGTCGACCAGGGCGAGCAACACGTCGAACGCCCTCGACGGCAGTTGCACCGGGTTATCGCCACAAGTCAAGACTCGCTTGACGGTATCTACCTTAAAGTTGCCGAACTTATATAACTGTGTGTCTGACTTGACCATGAGCCGGCGTTCACAAGAATTCAGAATTATTCAGACGCCTTCAATGACTGCCATTCGCGGGTGAGGTAGTCTCGTCGCGAGCCTAGCTGCGAAGACAGCGGCAAAACGATTCGGGGGCATTATTGTACCGAACTCCTCACACCAGAACAACGCGTAGCCGATTTGTGGAACCGGCTCCTTCTTATCAGTGACTCTTGTAACAAGACTGACGCGATTGGAGACGCATTTCTAAAGACAGATGAGAGAGGTGATTCGTAATGAAGCCAACCAGACTTATTCTCACGATGCTTGTTTCGATGCTATGCCTGGATACAATTGCCCGCAATGCATCGGCCCAGACAACTTCACAATCAAGCAAACCCAGTAGCGCCGATGCAGTGAGGAGTGAATCGTCAACTCTTCTGGCCCGAATGTCGCGAGGCCCAAAAGGCTTTAGTCTCATGACCTCGAGCCGGGCGGGTGGAGATATTTCCAACCCCAACTATGGCCCCAACTATGGGTTGATGTTCCAGGCGAGTCCGGCGGTGCATGGAACGGGAACTGTCGGAAGGATTTCAATGTGGGTGGATACTAGTCCTTCCGGAAATTCGATCCTAGGCGATTCCATCATTAGCCAGTTAAATGGAAACATCGGAATCGGCGTTCCTTCGCCAATGTCAAAGCTGACGGTGCAGGGGATGATCGAAACGACGCTCGGCGGCTACAAGTTCCCCGACGGTACGATTCAGACAACGGCGGCAGTGACTGGTCTGCTATTCGTATCTCATGATTCAACGCTGATGGGCGACGGCACAACTGGTTCGCCGCTCGGTGTGGCAGTTCCTCTTTTGTTGAGCGGCTCTGTTGCATCCGGCCCGGTCTTAACAGTAATCAACCATAGCAATACTGGTCGCGGAGTGATGGGATTGGGACCTCTCGGTGTGTACGGCGAGGGCGATAGCAGCAACACCGGCACCGGAGGAAATGGTGTGAAAGGCTTCGGCGGCAATTCTGGATTCGGCAATCGCGGTGGTGTTGGCGTGGATGGAACCGGCGGGTTTAGCCCGACCCAGGGTGGTCCTGGCGTCGCGGCGACGGGCGGTTTCAGTCCAGTTCAAGGCGGCAGCGGGTTGGTCGTCATCGGCGGCGAAAGCGTTAGAACCTTGGGAGGCAACAATGCCGGCGGGCACGCCATCGTCGCCACCGGCGGCAACGGCAGCACGACCAACCTCGAAGGCGACGTAAGAGGCGGAGATGGACTGGTGGTGGTTGGCGGCAATGCCACCGGTGCCTTTTTAGGCGAACCTTTTGCCGGGACTGGGGTGAATGCAACCGGCGGCAATGCCGACGTCGGCGTTGGCGGCGTAGGCATCGTTGCAACCGGCGGTTCCGGCAATCCGTCCGGCCGAGCTGGACTGTTTCGCGGCGATGTCGACATCAACGGCAGCCTCGACATAAGCGGTGCGGCTGGTAGCGGCAACCTAAACGTCTCAGGCACAAAGAACTTCAGGATAGACCATCCACTGGACCCAGAGAACAAGTACCTGTTACACGCAGCAATCGAATCCTCCGAAGTCCTCAACCTGTACAGTGGCAACATCGTCACCGACTCCAAAGGGGAGGGTGTCGTGACTCTTCCGGAGTGGTTCGACTCGTTAAACCGCGACCTCCGCTACCAACTCACTGTCGTTGGTACGTTTGCTCAGGCAATCGTGGCGGAGAAGGTTAAGCACAATCGTTTTACGATCAAAACCAACCTGCCGAATGTGGAGGTTTCGTGGCAGTTGACCGGTGTGCGCTCGGATGCGGTGATGCGGAGCCATCCGTTCAAGTCGGAAGAGAGCAAGCCGGAACGGGAACGCGGGACCTATGTCACCCCGGAAGTCTTTGGCAAGCCAGCAGAACGAGGAGCCGAATGGGCACGCAATTCCAGGTTGATGGACCCACTCAACAAGCAGCGCGGAGAAACGCGGCGGTTGGCAACACGGCAGCGCAAGTAGGCTCGCCCGTGTTGACGCTGTAGCAGTCAACTATCTGGACGCGCGCTTAGCTTGCGTGCCGCGCAGTGTCGACGGACCACCAGTCCAGAGTATTCGAAGCGCAGAGCTAACGGTCTTTCAATGTTGAGTACCTACTCGCTTGAACTCGTATCTACAAGCCGTAGTCTCTCCAGCCGTAAACCGGCCAAGCGACAACTCCTTTAAAACCAACAAACCATCCACGAGCTTAAACCGGCCTGCTCCATCTATTCTCTTGGGGAGCATATTTGCCTGTCGAATGGTGAATGAAACCTTCCTTTTGTTTAACTTTACCTCGTAGATCGCAGTGTAGTCGTGATATGTCTCAAAAAGGAATCGGGTAACAAACATCGTCCCGTCAGCTCGAAAGATCAGCTCCCGGATCGGTTCGCTGGTTTCAAACTGTTCACCGGTCTGACAGGAGAACCGCGCGGATTCCGACCAGACCCCTACCAGTGGATGAGTATCGGCGTTATATATGAACACGGGGATCGTGAGCACTTTACGACCATTCTCAATGCTTGCCGTAACAGTAAGTACTTGGCCAGGGGGCACAGTCTGCTCAACTGTCAGTAAGCCAGTTTTGGGATCAATCTTCGCAAAGGAGCTATCGTCAAGCGACCAAACTGTGCATTCTCCGACCGGCTTCAGAGCAAGGCAGCACCCTATGGAAAGGCCCAGGCAGCACTGAGTGGACAGATTAAGGTCGATAGTCTCTCCCGGTTGCAGTTGATATGACGAATAAAGAGTGTCGAAGGTAAGTTCCCCGATGAGTTGCTGATCAAGAGGTGATTCGCACTGACCGAGCCCTGACCCGACGCAGAGAAATGTGGCAATGAAACCAGCAACAACTACGCGGGCGGCGCGATTGCGAAACAAGTTGCCCTTTTTTAGGGTCTCAAACGCCGTGTCCTTGTCGATGGAAAGGGATTGTCGAGCTAATTTGTGCGCTCCGAGGATTAACACCACACCAAAGGGCAGCGACCCGGCTAATAAATACCTCATCCCTATCTCCCGGTCCCTTGAGCGCAATCTCAGTGCGATTTATCTCATTATTGACTGGCGGTGGCTTTGCGATTATTCCATGATCCAGAATGTCCGGTCCAGGACCTAACTCGGAACGTGTTTTTGGCTTTTTACGCAGTCTCTGACGAGTTGGGTATGCGCGAAAACGTGACGCGCACCCAAGAGAGTTTCCGATTGACACGCTCTGCTAGCTGCCGTAGATTCAGCCTCATCAAGACTGTAAACGTGAACCCTGGTCCAATGAGTGCCACAATCGCGAGGGTGACTAGACACCGTTGTTGCCCAGCCAATCGGAGACAAAATGAACACCCGAACCACTTCTCTCATCGCGCGCACCATCATTGTTGTCTGCCTCTGTGTCGGTTCTGTTTCTGCTCAGAACTCACCGAGTGATAGCACCTCAGCGGCGGCGAAATTGCGGGCAATGTACTTCGCCAGGGACTTTGAAGGCGGCTATGTTGAGGGCAAGAAACTCGCTGAACAACACCCCGACGACGTTAACGTCAAAGTCTGGTTGATAATGAATGCCAGCCGAAACGAAAGGGCTGATGAGGGTGTGGAGTTGGCCGAGAAGTTGATAGCCGCCAACCAGAAAAATGGTTGGGGCTGGTTTGCGTTCACAGGCGCGTTGAACTTTCACGACGAACGCAGCAAAGAGTCGCTCGACGCAAGTGAGAAGATGCTCTCGTTACTGGCAGGAAATGACGATGTCATCTGGTTGCGTGCATCGGTCATTCGCGCGCAAGGAAAGCTTGAAGACGCTCTCGCATTCATCGAACCGCACTTAAGCAAGGTCACGAATCCGGCGGAATTGCTGGTCATCAAGGCATCGGCTCTCTACTCCCAATATTCCAATCAGCAGCACGGCCGGGACGAAGCAAAGCTCAAGGCTTCGACCGACGCGTTCACGGAAGCGTTGAAAGCTGATCCGAACAATGTCAACGCCCTCTATTTGCAAGCATCCTATCTCCTCAACCAGAGGAAAAGCACTGAGGCCTATACGCTGTTGAAACGCGCCCTGGGAGTTACGCCCGACTCAAACGCGGTTCACGGGGAATATTGGCGAGCCATAAGCGGGATGATCGATTTGAATTCCGAAGCAAAACAAAAGGAGATCGAGGCTGATATTGATTCCTTCCTCAAGAGGCGCGGAACCCACATCGGCGCGTTGCGCGCGGTCTTCAACCAATACGAGGCGCTGAAGCTAGCCGACAAGAAGAAAGAGATCGGGGATCGAATCTTGCAACTCGAACCGGTAGGCCGATCGGCCGAGTGGGTGCTTATAGCGCGCATCCGTGAATGGTCGGCCGCGCTCACTCGAGAGAAACAGAAAAAGGATCCGGCAAAAGCGATAGCATTTCGAAAGATGCTGCAAGATTATGTCAGCCGCCCTCGGCACTTCCATAAGGGGCTGCTCGGAGAAGTCTGCCGGAACCTCTTCTACGAAATCAAAGATGATGCCGGCATTGGAAACGTCGAAGTGTTCAACGGTGCGAAGAGCATGATCGATTACGAAAAGACGAACATCCATATGACTTACCCGGCAGCAGCAATTGCGCTTGCGGAACGCAGAACCAACTTCCGCGAAGCCGAATCATGGGCCCGAGAAGGCATCATCGAAGCGAAGAAAAAGATAGAAAGCCAGCGCGGGGTCTACAAGACAGACGCCGAATACGAGAAGAATTTAGGTTGGATGACCGGTATGATGTACGACGCGCTTGGCTGGGTCTTTTTTAAGGAGGGGCGAAATGAAGAAGCTGAAAGGGAGCTGCTGCAGTCGCACAAACTCAACCCCGCGGACGTGGTAAACCTTTACCACCTCGGGCAGTTTTATCAGTCTAAGAAGGAATACCTCAAAGCCGAAGAGTACTACATGAAGGGTTCGCTGGTGGCTACACCTATCGAGAACAAAAACGGCAACGCGCTTAGAGCGCTCTACGAGATAAGGAACGGCGGTCTCGATGGCTATGACAAGTACCTGGCAAAAGTCGGTGAAGGTGACGCCATCACCCGCCGAACGAACGTGCTTGCCGACCGCATCAAGGCTCCCCAGCCAATCAACGCGTTCAGCCTCAAGTCGCTAGAGGGCAAATCGTTAGCTTCTCCCGAGTTGAAAGGCAAAATCGCTGTTGTAAATATCTGGGGGATCTGGTGCGGCCCGTGTGTTCAGGAGATGCCCGAATTCCAGAAGCTGCACGAGAAATACAAGAACGATCCGAATGTGTTGATACTGAGCATCAACAACGACGCAAACCCTGCGGATGTCCCGAAATGGATGAAGATGAACAAGTACGACTTCAGCGTCTTGTTCGATGACGGATATTTGGACAAAACGGGTATCCACACTTTTCCGACGACGTGGTTTATAGACAAAGACGGTCGAATCGCGTTTGTAAAAGTTGGCTGGACGTTAAAGTTGACGGAGGAGTTCTCGTGGCGGATTGAGTCGCTTCGAGCCAGCGAGGCAGCGACAACAAAATAGTTGTTGAAGCTCGCGAGTCTACTTACTTGCCGCCTGCGCGTGGTAATCCTGAAGACTCCTTACCTGAAGCTCTTCTTCTCGAAGCGCGCGAATCGCAGCCACAGTCGCAACAGCTCCAGTCATCGTCGTCACGCACGGCACCGAGTACTGAATAGCTGCGCGTCGGATTGAGCGCTCGTCGTAAAACGATGTCCGGCCCAGAGGCGTGTTGATGATCAAGTCGACCTGGCGGCTCTTGACCAGATCGGCGACGTTCGGGCGTCCTTCGTTTACTTTGTAAACGAATTCACAAGGGATTCCCGCTGCTTCCAGACGTTTCTGGGTCCCGCGAGTCGCCACGATCTTAAACCCCATCTCGTGAAACTCGCGAGCTAGCTCGGGCGCGCCGCGCTTGTCCTGATCGTTCACGCTGATAAACACCGATCCTTCTCGCGGAAGCTTTGTTCCGGCGCCCTGCTGCGCTTTCAAGTAAGCGCTGCCAAAGTCCTCCGCCACTCCCATCACTTCACCAGTCGAGCGCATCTCGGGACCAAGCACCGGGTCCACGCCGGGAAACTTCACAAAAGGGAAGACCGGCGTCTTGATGTAGAACCGATCGACCTTGAGCTCTTCAGGGAGATTGAACTCGGAGAGCTTTCTGCCGATCATCAACCGCGCCGCAAGTTTTGCAAGCGGAACGCCGGTGGCCTTAGATACAAACGGAACCGTTCGGGAGGCTCGCGGATTTACTTCCAGCACGTAAACCGTGTCGCGCCAGATCGCGAATTGAATGTTCATCAAGCCGATTACGTTCAGCGCCTTTGCAAGCTCCCGGGTATACCGGCGCATCGAATCGAGATGCTCCGTCTTGATACCCCAGGGCGGCAGCACGCACGACGAATCGCCGGAATGTATGCCGGCTTCTTCAATGTGCTGTTGAATCCCGGCGATTACCACTCGCTCGCCGTCCGACAGAGCATCGACGTCTATCTCGACCGCGTCTTCGAGGAATGAATCTATCAGGACCGGATGCTCAGGAGACGCTTCTACGGCGAAGGTCATGTAGTTGTCGAGCGTCGCTTCGTCATAGACGATTTGCATAGCCCGGCCGCCGAGCACATAACTCGGGCGCACAAGCACCGGATAGCCGATCTCCGCCGCCGCATCGCGTGCTTCCTCATTAGAGGTCGCAGTTCCGTTTGGCGGCTGTGGTATGCCAAGCTCTATCAGAAGATTGCCGAAACGCTTTCGGTCCTCGGCAAGATCAATCGACTCGGGAGAAGTTCCGATGATCGGAACGCCGGCCTCAAGCAACCGCATCGCCAGGTTCAGCGGAGTCTGTCCGCCAAACTGAACGATGAGTCCGTATGGACGTTCGCGTTCGACTATCTCCATCACGTCTTCAAAAGTGACCGGTTCGAAGTACAAACGATCGGAGGTGTCATAGTCGGTTGAGACCGTCTCCGGGTTGCAGTTCACCATTATCGACTCAAAGCCCTCTTCCTTGAGCGCAAACGCAGCGTGACAGCAGCAGTAATCAAACTCAATACCTTGGCCGATGCGATTCGGCCCGGAGCCCAGGATCATCACCTTTTTGCGCGACGTCACATCGGATTCGTCCTCATCTTCATAGGTCGAATAGAGATATGGCGTAAAGGACTCGAATTCCGCGCCACAGGTATCGACACGTTTGAACACCGGCCTTATTCCCATCTCGATTCGCACATCGCGCACCCGCTCTTCAGTCGACCCAAGCACCGTAGCGAGGCGCTGATCAGAGAAGCCCATTCGCTTGGCCTCACGCAGGTCCTTGGGGGAGATCGTCTCTATCCGCTCGCGTCGAAGCTCGCGCTCGCGCTCGATGATCTGGGATAAGTTGTCCAGAAACCACGGATCGATTTTTGTAAGCTGGTGAAGCTCTTCCGCCGGGTAACCGATTGTGAGCGCATGCATCACGAAGTAGACTCGCTCGGCAGACGGCACAACCAGCCTTCGGCGCAGCTCGGTGTCGTCGAGGTCGGCAGGCACCCGGAAGGCGCTGCGAACCTCAAGAGAGCGCAGACCTTTTTGAAACGCTTCCTTGAAGGTCCGCCCGATAGCCATAGCTTCGCCAACCGACTTCATTTGTGTGCCAAGCGTCGGATCACTCGAGGGGAATTTCTCGAAGGCCCACTTCGGGATCTTTACGACGCAGTAATCGATGGTCGGTTCAAAACTCGCCGGCGTCTTGCGGGTGATGTCGTTGGGGATCTCGTCGAGGGTATAGCCGACCGCGAGCTTTGCGGCAATTTTGGCTATCGGGAACCCGGTCGCTTTGGATGCCAGCGCCGACGAGCGCGAGACACGCGGGTTCATTTCAATGATCATCAGCCTGCCGTCCTGGGGATTGAGCGCAAACTGAATATTCGATCCGCCGGTTTCGACCCCAACCTTTCGTATGATCCGAATCGCGGCGTCTCGCATCACTTGATACTCACGATCGGTCAATGTCTGCGCGGGGGCAACAGTGATCGAATCGCCGGTGTGTATGCCCATCGCATCGAAATTCTCGATCGAGCAAATGATGACCACGTTGTCGGCAAGATCGCGCATCACCTCCAGCTCGTACTCTTTCCACCCGATGATCGACTGCTCGATCAACGTCTCGTGCACCGGTGAAGCCGCAAGCGCGCGAGCCACAATCTCTTCATATTCTTCGGCGTTGAAGGCGATGCCGCCGCCGGTTCCGCCCAGCGTGAATGAAGGCCTGATGATCGCCGGATAACCGAGGGTTTTTACCAGCTCACGCGCGTCCTCCATCGACTTGACGTACCCCGAGAGCGGCATTTCCAGACCGATCTCTTCCATCGCGCCTTTGAACAACAGACGATCTTCGGCGATTTTGATGGCAGGAAGCTTGGCGCCAATCAACTCGACGCCAAATCGCTCAAGAGTGCCGTCTTCGGCGAGGGTAACTGCGATATTGAGCGCGGTTTGACCACCAACTGTCGGGAGCAATGCGTCGGGACGCTCGCGCTCGATCACCGCTCGTACCGACTCGGGAGTGAGGGGTTCGACGTAGGTGCGATCGGCAATTTCCGGGTCGGTCATGATCGTCGCTGGGTTAGAGTTGATCAGGACGATCTCGAAGCCTTCGCTACGGAGCGCTTTGCAAGCCTGCGTGCCCGAGTAGTCGAATTCGCAGGCCTGGCCGATAACGATTGGTCCTGAGCCTACGATGAGAATTTTGCGGATGTCGGTGCGTTTTGGCATTTAATGTTTATCGGGATTTGTGATGATACGAAGGCGGCGGTGAATGGGTCAAATCGTGTAAGAAGATCGGTGATATCACTTCATGCGTCTCCCTCGATAATAATCCTTAAGGAGAGTCACGGTCCTTTCGTCCTTTTCCAACGCGATTGGGGCGCCGCTCAGCGCATCGGAAACGACACCGAGATTCGTGCCGCAGCGGGTGCAGAACTTCAAATCTTCGTGATTGTTCGCGCCGCAGCTTGGACAGTACATGGTCACGCTCGTTGGTTTTGCGCCGGCTCGGAGGCTCCCTCGTCGAGTAGATGAGTCGTCTGCTCGGTTACGCTGACTGGAATCGCGATTGGATCTGTGGAATAGACAGGTGTGGTTACGCCCGATGGTTCAGCCGGGAGCCGAGGATGCTCCGGCGCCGCGCGCTCAATCGCTTTGATTTCGCTCGCGGAGTCGTTCCATTTGCCGGCTCCCCAGATTAGTGCGATTAATCCGTAGACCAGCAGGAACACCGCAACATAAGACAGGAAATCCAGGTTTGGTGGGAGGCTGAAAAAGGCGGACAGGCCTATTTTGAATAGCACAATTGCGCACACAACGCCGCCGATGATCACACTGTTGCGCCCGCTATAGTAGTCCTTGAACAGACTCACCATCCGCTCATCGATCTGGGAGTGGCTAGCTTGCCTTCCGCTAAGCGCATCTGAGACGACACCCAGGTTAGTGCCGCAGCGGGTGCAGAACTTCAAATCCTCCTGGTTGTTCGCTCCGCAGCTTGGACAGTACACGTGATCCTCCGATCACCGACTCTGGTCTTGCCCGTGTTCGCGTGGCGGCGCGTAGACGCGCTCATCGAGTTGTCGCGTAGTGTGCTCGGTCACGCTTGTGGGTGGTTCAACAGGTCCAGTCGAGTAGACGTCAGGCAGCGACTCTCGGAGAGAAACGGGTACTCCTTGATCCTGAAGCGCACCCTGAAACTGGCTCTGGGGGTCGTATCCGAGTGATCTCAACTCGCTCTTCGATGCGATCCACTTGCCTAGCCCGCCGGCCAGCGCGGCCGCCCCCCAGAAGAACATCCAGCATATGATGAAGAACGCGCCTATTGGCTTCAACCCGGCAGCCATCATTATTGCCATTATCAATAGCCCCGCAGGAATAATCACCGCGCCGGTGATCGCGTCGCGGCGGCCGCGGTAATAATCCCTCATCAACTTTGCCAGGCGGTCATCGGCACTGTTTTTCCCTGCGGGCTTGCCGGCTAGCGCCTCGGACACCATGACCAGGTTGGTGCCACACCGGGTGCAGAACTTTATGTCGATCAGATTGCTCGAGCCGCAACTCGGACAGTACATGAGTTCACCGGTCCTTTAACACCAGTAACGAAAAAAAGGGAGGTGTCGTTCTACTCATACGCGAGCGCGGTCACCGGATCTTGATTCGCCGCGCGGAGCGCCGGGTAGAGTGCACCCAATGCGCCCGCTAGCAACCCCAGACCCAGCGCGTAAAACAGCCACAGCGGTTCCAACTCGACGCTGATCGGGGTGAGCCTGGTTATCGCAAACTTACCCACAACCGCGAGCAAAGAGCCGGCTGCCACACCCAGCGCGCTTATCAGCAATGCCTCTTTTTCGATCTCCCCGGCGATCCACAACTTTGACGCCCCCAGGCTCTTGAGCACTCCAATCTGCCGGGTGCGCTCCGATACGGTCGTGTACATCGTCAACAGAATAACCAGTGAGCTGACTATGATCGACAGCGCAATCACCACGCTCAAAAAAGTCTGAAGCGCTGGGATGCCCCGTCCGATCAGGATCGGCAAATCCCGGGTGAGCGTCACGCTGTGGTCCGGAAGCGTTTCTTTGACTCGCGCAGCGATTTCTTCCTGCCTCGACGGATCGGAGAGTTTCACAAGCAACATCGAACAGAGCGGTCGATTCAAGAACTGTTGCATTGTAGCCAAGGGCACTTTTATTCGAGCAAGTGATTCCGGCTCGAATATGCCGACAATCCGGAAGGGACGATCAAAGATCTGCATCTGGTCGCCGACTTTGTGTTTGTGACGATATTGCTGGACGCGATCAATGATGACTTCGTCGCCGGAGCTCAGCGGCCGCCCCTCGGCTATCCGCAGATCGGAGACGTGAGTAAACGAGTCGTAGTCAATCCCATCGATCACGTGTCCGGAGAGATACTGACCCACCGGCACCACATCGCGCACACCGTCGATCGACTTGATCTTTGTAGCAAGATCGAGCGGCAGCGACAGCGTGGGATTCAGACTCAAGCCAAACGTCGAGCCCGGCGGGCCGAGCATGATTTCGGCGGTCACCGCAGCGTTACGCCTCCCCTGATCTTGAAGGAACCCGTGCGCAATTCCCACGGTCAAGACAACGAGAACAACGCCGAGCGCGACTCCAATCATCGTCGTGACCGTTCGAGTCTTTCGGTAAAAAATGTTAGATAAAACTAAGTTGTCCATATTTGATAGTCTTCGCAATCCTCAATCTTCAATCCTCCATCCTCTATCTTCAATCCTCAATCCTCCTTCTTCCCAAGCGTCATCACACCAATAACGACGAGACCGTATCCAACCCAGACGAATGCACGCAGCTTTCGAATTATAGCAAGCGCAACGCCCGCAGCGGCACTCATTCCGAGCGCTTGCAGCAACAAGGCGTTCCCGCTCTCGTAAACCCCGGCGCGCGTCGGAACAAAGAAGAAGACCAGGTTGATCACTTTTGTTACCGCCTCGATCAGAAACCCGATCAACAAGCTTCCTGGAAGCCCAAGCAACACAAGGATTAAACATACTTCGACCACGTTGATCAAATGCGCGATCATATTCAGAGTGAATATCAAATAGAACGCACCGCGGCGCCGCTCATAGAAAGTGTAAAGATTTTCCTCAACAATACGAATCTGGATTGCAATTGACGCGATGCGACGGCGTTTAGTTGTGGCTCGGTCGGGCCCGCTCCACAGCTCCGCGGTCTGATCGCCCTCTGGCTCAACACGGCTGCGGGCGACCAGTTTGGAGAGTTGTTCCAACGCTCGCGCGAGGACAAACGATCGATGGCTGATTGCGAACGAGGTGAGCGCAACGGCGACTCCGATCAATCCCATCAGAATGTACCCGGCGAGCTTTATATTTCCGGGAACCTCGACAAGTCGGACGAGCGCGGGCAAGCTCGCAAACATGAAAATGAAAACAGTCAGATAGTAAATCAAGTTCTCAATCAGCACCGACGAAAACCCCTGCAGCAGCGGGATCTGACGCCTGATCATCGCAGCCTTCGCCGGCTCGCCCAGCAGCGGCCCTGTCGCAGTCAGGTACTTTATCGCCTCGCCCGCAAGCATCACATTCATCAATCTCCAAAAGTTAACCTTTCTCTCTTCAGGTTCGATCGTCACATACCAGGAGCCTGCTCGAACAAAGTTGCGAACGGCCGATAACGCGATGATCAGCATAAACCCCCATCCCAGCGTCCTAAGATGATGCGCCAAAGTAGCGAATCCGGTCTGACGCAACACGTAGACGAAAAGGCTTAAGCCCGCAAGAAATGACGCAAGTTGGAATAGTTGAAAGGCGGACTTCTTCATTGATAGCCTTGCCGGAAACAGCCCAACGGCATTGGGTTCCGGTACTGCAATAGGTCTAAGACAGACCGCGGGGGCAAGCCACCCACCCGACCTCGAGCCTGCCTAGGTCACCCATTTATTCACACCCCTAGCAAACGTTGTCGCCCGGAGCTTATGATAATGGTCGACGAGACGCCACGCCGACTCCTCGTTGCGACGTGAGAATGCGAAACAACCTCCTCACTTTTCTTGACGACTGCAACCAGCATGGTGGACAGACCGCGCTCGCTCATCGACGCGGGCTCAGAGTTACACGCTGGTCCTATGAGCGTCTTCGCGCGGCGTCCTTTCAATTTGCGCGCGAGCTTGAAGCTCGCAACATATCAAAAGGTGAGCGGGTCCTGTTTTGGGCGGAGAGCAGCCCAGAGTGGGTGGCCGCGTTCTTCGGCTGCTTACTCCGTGGTGTGATTGTCGTGCCGCTCGACTTTGAAAGCGCGCCCGAGTTCGCGGTTCGTGTTCAGCAGCAGGTCGAGGCGAAACTGGTTCTCTTCAGCGGCGATAGACTTCGAGACGCGAGCTTGAATCTTCCGAGTTTGTCGCTCGAGGATCTCTCGGACCTCCTTTCGCGTCATTCGAACGAGCCTTACCTTGGAGATCACGGCGACCCAGGCGACATTGCCGAGATCATATTCACCTCCGGAACTACAGCCGAGCCAAAAGGCGTGTGCCTGACTCACCGCAACTTGCTTGCGAACATCAATCCGCTCGAACCTCAGATTCAGAAATACCTCAAGTACGAACGGCTTGTTCACCCGGTGCGATTTCTAATCCTTCTTCCGCTCAGCCATGTGTTCGGACAGTTCATGGGAATATTCGTGCCTCAGCTTCTATCGGGCGAAGTGTTCTTTCTAGACTCTCTTAACCCGTCGGAAATTATCGAGACCGTCAAAAAACATCGGATCTCGGTGATCGTCAGCGTGCCTCGCGTTCTCGACAATCTGCGCAACAAAATCGAACGCGACTATGAGTTGCGCGGCGAAGCCGACCTGCTCAAAAAGAAACTTCAAGCGGCGGACAACCAGCGCTTTCTAAAAAGATGGTGGACCTTCCGCAGAATTCATCGTCAGTTTGGCTGGAAGTTCTGGTCACTGCTTTCAGGTGGCGCTGCGCTCTCCGAAGAAACCGAGGCCTTCTGGCGCAGGCTGGGATACGCGGTAGTGCAGGGCTACGGCATGACCGAAGCCGCCGCGCTCATCACGGTTAATCACCCGTTCAACCTTAGCAGGAGATCGATCGGCAAGACGCTGCCGGGACACGAAGTGAAACTCGATGATCGAGGCGAGATTCTTGTACGCGGCGACAACGTTTCACCAGGTTATTGGGGGGGCGGCCCCAGACAACTAACAAACGAGGAAGGCTGGCTTCGAACTGGAGACGTTGGGGAATTAGACGCGCAGGGAAATCTCTATTTCAAGAGCCGTAAGAAGGACGTGATAGTTACGGCCGCCGGTCTGAACATTTATCCTGACGATCTTGAAGCCGCGTTAAACAACCAGCCTGAGATACGCGATAGCGCGATCGTGGGCCTGGAGACACTGCAGGGTATTGAACCGTTCGCTGTGCTGCTGCTCAAAGACGAGCAAATAGATCCCACCTCCGCCGTCAAACGGGCCAACGAGTCGTTAAATCCCTATCAGCAGATCCGCCGGTGGACGGTGTGGGAAGAAGAGGACTTTCCGCGAACACCCACTCAAAAGATTCGTAAGCCGGTTGTTCTGGAGAAGGTGAAACAGACGGCAGAGGTCAGGGGTCAGAAGTCAGCGCACGGAGACTACCGGCAAGGGGCGCCGTCGTCGTTTATCTTGAACGCCGTTGCGCGAGTCAGCGGTGAATCGCTGGACCAGGTGGATCAGGACGCGAATCTGGAAATGGACCTGAAGCTGGACTCGCTTGGCCGAGTCGAGTTGCTCGGAGCACTCGAGGATCACTATCAGGTCGACATCGACGAAGCGGCGTTCACCGCTGCAACGACAGTCGGTGACATCGAGAAGATGATCCGTGAAGGCCAGCGCGAGACTGCGGTGCGCTACGAATACCCACACTGGGCTCAACGCTTTCCCACCACATGGATCCGGTTTGTGTTCTTCTATCTGATTATTCTCCCGTTAACACATTTGATGAGCCGCGCTACGGTGATCGGCAAACAGCGGTTAAGCGATCTAAAGGGCCCGGTGCTTTTTATCTCAAATCACATTGCCAGCGTGGACGCAGCGTTGATTCTTCTGGCGGTGCCGCCTCGATTCCAACGCAAGCTTGCGATTGCTATGGAAGGCGAAGTCTTGCGAGCGTGGCGTTATCCTCAGGCAGGGACAAGCTGGTTTTGGCGGCTGATTTCAATCGCTAAATACGTACTGGTCGTTTCGCTGTTCAATGTCTTTCCGCTTCCGCAGAAGAGCGGGTTTCGTAAAAGCTTTGAGTTTGCAGGCGAGACAATGGATCGCGGCTACAGCGTGCTGGTGTTTCCTGAGGGAGAGCGCACAAAGGACGGGCAGATGAAGCGGTTCATGGAAGGCATCGGCCTGCTGGCTGAGAAGCTCAATGTAACGATTGTACCTGCCCACATCGACGGTTTGTATGACCTTAAAAAGGCGCGCACGAAATTCGCCTCACGCGGTCAGATAACAGTGACGATCGGAGAGCCGGTCCGGTTTACACACGATGATGCGCCGGCGGTTATTACGAGGGAGCTTGAGAAACATGTTGCTTCACTTGGACTGGGAACTCGGGTAAACGGATGACTCGGACTAGTGTAGTGTCACTTTGCGGGGTGCTGACGCCGCTCGATGTTGCCAGCAGTGGCCGCCGCCCTTAACCTTTCGGCGGCATGGTTTGCCCGATTTCGTTTGGGCTCCGCAAACGGACCCTGCGTCGCTTGGAGTCAAAATTCGTTCCGGCTGTCTGAGAGGATCGCCGTTCCCGACGCTTGAAGCCGGGACGCTGTTGGTACTTAAATCGACCGGAGTGCCAATCAGATAAAAAGGCTCCCTCGCGGTTGTGTAATGCCCGATGGAGAACCCGATGGCTGCACAAACGAGAGGAACCGCGATTAGCATCAAACGCATCCTACGATAGTGTGGTGAGCATTCCGGACAGAACGAGCGGAATGGGAGGACACGGCGGCGTTTTACGTTAAGCCGCGTACCGCATTCTGAGCAGAATCTAGCGCCAGCCATCGATGGACTCCGCAGCCTTTGTAAAGCCACTACTGAGAATGTGTCAATAGCCACTGCTTCGGTTGGGGTCGACAAATTGCGATGGTGCTAACCGCTACGCGGTTATCCTCTGTAGTTGGAATTGGCGAGAACTGGCTGCCAAGCTCCTGCTTTTCCTTTTGCCTTTTTGTTGTGCTACCATAGGTATCGCTTAAGTATTACAACGGCAGCTTCACTTGAGGGACGCATATCTGACGGGGCTGGCCTATGCGAGTCCCGAAGCGCTTTCGTCGTTTGTCGAAGAAAGAGGATTGATTAATGACCCAAGAGAAGCAGTCCGGCGGCCGAGTCCTTCACGTCTTTGATAACATCGTTACTACGCAAACTGAAACTCCCCAATCTTTAGTTGACGGTCTGCCAAGCGAAATCCCTTCACGCCGCTGGATGTATTGGCAAATGACTCTTGCGGTGACGAAAAAGGTTGCACACGCTCCGTTTTCGATTCATACGTGGGGAGCACTGCGTCGCACTGTGCTTTCAAACGTACTGCCTGACAATATCCTGTATCGCTATAAAGCCTACCAGCGCGGCGAGTGCAATCGTTGCGGACTCTGTTGCAAGATTCAATTCCAGTGTCCTTTTTTCGTAGATGAGGGGCCTAACAACACCCGCTGTTCTATCTACACAACGCCGTACGCCCCGCAGGCCTGTTTGAAGTTTCCACTGGACCCTATGGACTTGAGACTGCTTCAGCGTGAAGTAGGCAATGCGTGTACGTTTTCTTATGAGGGAGCGCCTCAGACCCTGTCGATACTCGAGTTCTTAAAGCTTTACACCCAGGGTGTGAAGCAGCAGTTGGCCAAACGCAAATTGAAGGAGGCCCCTGACGGCGGCGATTGAGAGCTCGCGCTTAATCATTTTCAAGAGAGGTAGACACAAAGGGGCGCCCACCGGGCGCCCTTTGCGTTTGTCATTTTGACGTACTTAGTCGCCGCTACTCGAACCCTTAGCCTTGCCTGGCTGGGGAACGATGCGCAAGTAAGGTTTCAGGGTCTTCCATCCACCGGGGAACTTCTGTTTGGCGTCTTCGTCTGAAACCGCCGGTACGATGATCACATCGTCGCCGTCTTTCCAGTTTACCGGAGTCGCGACGCTGTACTTGGCGGTGAGCTGAAGCGAATCGATTACTCGCAGAACCTCGTCGAAGTTTCGACCGGTGCTTGCGGGGTAGGTAATCATCAACTTCACTTTTTTGTCGGGGCCGATCACAAAGACCGATCGGACGGTGAAGGTGTCGCTGGCGTTGGGGTGGATCATTTCGTACAGATCGGACACTTTCCGGTCGGCGTCGGCGATTACCGGAAAGTTGAGTTTCTGACCCTGAGTTTCTTCGATGTCTTCGGCCCACTTTGCGTGTGAATGAGCGGGATCGACGCTCAAGCCGATTATTTTACAGTTTCGTTTTTCGAATTCTGGTTTTAGCCGAGCGGCCTCTCCGAGCTCGGTGGTGCATACGGGTGTAAAGTCTTTGGGATGAGAAAACAACACAGCCCAATTATCGCCGATCCAATCGTGGAATCGGATGGGGCCTTCGGTTGTTTCCGCCGTAAAGTCTGGCGCTGTGTCTCCTAATCGAATTGACATGATGGATCCTCTCTTTCTTGAATCAACGGCAAAACCTCGGCGTGTGCCGGTAACAAATCGAGAGTCAATCTTATTCTTGCCGGTATGAAACTTCAACCCAGGGGGTCAGGCGTGTAATTTGCAATTTGGTTCGCCGGGTCAAAACGCGATTACACAAATTGCAAATTGCTTTATAGATGCACGCCTGACCCTGACCCCAACTCTTCGGTGCTCAATCCGGCAGCGCTTCAATCAAAGTATCGACTTCCTCGCGAGTGTTGTAAAAGTGCGGCGAGATCCTCAGCCTGTTCGCGCGAGGCGCTGTAATGATGTTCCGTGACCGCAGAAGCCGGTACAGCTCTCGTGGCGAATGTTGCTCGTGCGTGCAGGTCACCACAGCAGACGCCTCGCCCGGGACTCGCGAGCTGATTATCTTGAAGCCCTTCGACGCGAGTCCTTCGGCTAAATAGCCGCTCAGACCGACCAGATAAGCCTCGATTTCGGATGGTCCCATTTCGAGGAACAGGTCAATTGCCGCGCTAAGTCCGTACACACCCGCAGTATTGAGTGTGCCGCATTCAAATCGGCCCGCACCCTCGCGATATGTTAGATCGTAGTCCAGATGCTGTTCGTAGTTCTTCACCGATGTCCAACCTACAACTGTCGGCTTTATCCGATCGATTACGCGGTCGGAGATATACAAAAGGGCGATGCCTTCGGGGCCCAACAGGTATTTGTGAGCATCCGCCGCAAACGCATCGACGCAGTCGCGTTCGACATCAAGTTTCAAACCACCGAGACCCTGAATCACATCCACGACAAAGATAACGCCGCGCTCCCGGCAGAACCTGCCAATACGAGCGAGGTCTGAGCGGAAGCCGCTTGCGAACTGGACCCAGCTTATCGTGACAACCCGAGTACGATCGTCGATCTTTGCGAGCAACTCGCCGGCATCGATTCGCCCGTTACGCTCTTCGGAGAGCTTCATTTCGATGCCTCGCTCCTCGCAGAGCCGCATCCACGGATAAACATTTGCCGGAAACTCGACATTGCAGGTGACCACGTTGTCGCCCACGCGCCAGTCAATACCGTTGGCGATCGAGGAAATCGCCTCCGAGGTGTTTCGCATGAAAGCGATTTCGTGGGTCCGAGCGTTCACCAGACGTGCTGCCGAAGCGCGGGTGTCTTCGTACTTTTGAACCCAACCTTTCAGGTTAACCGCGCCGTTTTGGGCCACGTCATCGACTAGCCCGATCATCGCATCCCGCACGCGGGTCGATAGCGGACACACGGCTGAGTGATTCATATAAATGTATTTGTCGGTCACCGGGAAAAGAGAACGAATCGTCTGGTTCATACGTTTGCAACTTTGTGTTGGTGGGTCTTTAGGTCGCCAAATTAAAAACCGCGAGCACCTCACCGGTTTGTTGCCCGCGCCGATTCTCAAGAAGCGGCCGATGAAATGTCGCGAGCAGCTCAACTTCCTGCTCGTTGAGAACGCCAAGCTGCGCCAGCGTTTCCACCACGACCGGGCCGAGACCCCGATACGAGCCGTCCTCCATTTTGATCGCGATGCCCGCGCCGGCAGGGAATCGTTCGCATGGGAGCACGCCGACCACATAAGAAGCCTCAGCTCCGATCTTGCAAATCAACTTGCCGTGGGCTGCTCGCAGCAGCTCGGTATCAAATCTCCCTTTGGTGCCGCCGACCATTTCAGGGTGGTTGATCATAGCGGACACGATACGATTTGCCGCGCCGGATGCTGCGGTGTCCTGATCCGATTTCTTAACCAGCCGCGCAAATGCCAACGCAAGCGAGCGAAGCGGAACTCCAAAAGTGGGAGCTGAGCAACCGTCGATTGCCATTGGCAGGCTCTCGTCAACGTCAGCCAGGCGAGCAAACGTCGAAATAATCTCTCGCTGCACGGGATGCTCGGACAAAACATAGTCTTCAAGCGGCAGGTCACGAAGCACCGCGGTCATCAGCATGCCTGTATGTTTACCGGAACAATTATTATGAAGTTGATTGAACGGCTGGCTGGAGGCCTCCAGCTTCTTAGCGGTTTCTACGTGGTAAGGAATCTGCGCTCCGCAGCGCAGCGAGCTCTCGTCGAGTCCGGCACGCGCCAGCATCCCAGCGACCGCTTCGGTATGAATCGGTTCACCCTCGTGGGAGGCGCATACGACAGCCAGCTCGCGTTCGTCGACGCTGAAATGATCCGCTGCGCCGCTAAGGATGAATGGGATCGCTTGAATGGGCTTAATGGTCGAGCGAGTTGAGGTGACAAACGCATCATTCCCTAGCCCGGTGATAACCTCCCCAGCGGGATCCGTTACGACAATGACGCCTCGATGGCGCGATTCAACGATCGCGCCTCGCCTGACTTGAACCAGGATGGGAAGTTCGTCTTGCATTAGCTCGTCCGGCGAAGATGGTTACTGTAGCTGACGATGTTCCAAACAACAAATCCGGTGTACTTGGATTCGCCCCACTTGGGCCTGGAACCCCGCCCCAATGATCAGCAAACGACGGCGCCTACTTAACGCAAATCATCTCGGCGATGTCGCGATACTTCTTCTCGCTGAAGCCGTCGATGATGATTATGTCTTGACGACGACGAAACTGCCCGTGCTGGGCGCGATAATCGATGATCTTCTTTGCCATTCCCTCACCGATGCCGGGAAGCTTAATCAGGTCATCGGCAGTCGCGATGTTTAGATTGACGCAAGGCTGGTTCTTGTCGCTTTGCGCGACAGCTGTCTTTTCGCTTTGATTTGCTGGCGCGACGGAGTGGGTGTTTGTAGCGCTTTCACCGGACTTGCATGATGCGACTGTCAGAAGCAACAGCGATAAGATGAACAGGTTCAACTTGGACCGCATCTACTCAAACACCGTAAAGCTCCAACCGAAATTCATCGCCAAGCAGCGAGATACGCGGCTCGCGACGAGCGATAGCGTTATGAGCGCGTCTTAGTGCGGGAATGCCGCGAGCCGCTCGTTCGATGCCGTACTCCGCGCTGGTGAAGATATGATGCAGCCGCGGGTTTGTGTGTTCAGTCGCGCCTAGCTCGATCGACTTGCGGGTCGTCCCGTTGGTGCGGCTGGGGTTTATGAACTCGAGCCGGTCGTCGAATATGAGAACGCGCGCGGTTGACCCAACGATTGAGTAGTCGCGATGCACAAGCAGATTCGTCAAACCCTCGATCACCGCGCTTCGTGAATAGTTTGCGCGAGGAGGGATGGGCGCACCGGTCTCATCGCTGGGATTCAGCGGCGTGCGCGGTGGCCGGGTGTCCCACAGATCGACATAGCGTTTTAGGAAGAAAGTCGCGTTGTCGAAGAGTCTAGTCAGGTTGCCGAAGAATTCCGCGCGTTCGACTACCGGCGAGGCGGTGTCTCTACCCGAGAATCTCGTTAGCGTGATCTGGCTCTGGGGAACGATTTGCTGTAACGGCCCGCTTCGTCCAAAAAGCAGAAAGCCGGCGAGACTGGGCGTTATGCTTCCGCCGTAGTCCGCCGCGAGTCTAAGGTCACGCATCGCCAGCGCGGTTGGGAACCCATCGGGCTCGCGAAAGGTATCGCCCTCAAGATCGCGGATAAAACTCCACACGAGCGCCTCATCCACGTCCTCGACGGCGGCAGTGACCAGAGGCATGTCCTCGAGCGATGCGACCCGAGAACGCGCAAACAAGGCGGCAATCTCATTGCCGTCGGCCTCGCGTTTGGTAGAGCCGATTCGTATGAAGTAGCGATGATCGGGTGTCTGGTGGGGCGCGCGCCGCTCATCAACCTGCAGAACGACTATTCGGGTTCCGTTGTCGAATGAGACTTTGTCGATCCGCGGCAGCAGCGGAGGCTTGATCTGGTTGCGGCAAATGTCGATGAGCTGTTCCTCGACCTGTTCCGGGTTGTCCAGGCCTTCGACTCGTCGCTGGTCGTTGACGCCGAAGATAATTGCGCCTCCCCCGGCGTTAGCCAGCGCCACTATTTCGGCGACAACCTTCTCTGTATTGACGAGCCGGATTTTGAACTCGAGGTGAGTGTCTTCTCCGCCGCGAATCAGGCCGAGCAGATCAGTGCGATCCAGCGTGCGCGAGTAGCGCCCGGTAAGCTTTTGCTCGAACAAAGAGCGCTCGGTGTCTGGAATGCGTCGCGTCGATCGGAACTTTCTCCCGCGTGCCATGATGAGTCCTCGCCTTGGTCTGGTGATTTGGTGTCATCGGGTGATAAGGAGAAATCATATGCAACCCCCGCGATTGTAAGGCTCTATTTCCTGCGTTGGCCCGTCTCGTAGCAGACATGCGGAGTTGCCTCGGTTAAGACATCCTTCTCAATGCGAGGATGATAGCACGTCGAACGGCTGATTCTGAAACAGCTCCTCCCTTTCGACTCTCAGATTCCACCCGGTATAATTCCCAGTAGCCGCTCTCAGATTCCACCCGCTATAATTCCACTATGACTGGGATGTTTGCCGACAAGCTTAGACGAGCGATTTGGGTAATCGCGATCATTGGATTGAGCTCAGCAGTCGCAGCCGCGACCAATGCCGGTGAAAGACTAGCGGGAGCTCAAACCGCGCGTCGCGAATCTGGACGGAAACCGCTCGAACGCAACACCCGTATAACCCGAGCATTGATCATTGAGGCTCAACAACGGTTGAGCGATCTCGGTTATTGGGCTGGAGGGATCGATGGCAAGTGGGGCGAATCCTCGCGGCACGCCCTAGTCGCCTTTCAAAAGGTTGAGCAACGCAAACGCACTGGCCGTCTGACAATCGATGAGCTGGCAGCGCTGAGAAATGCAGCCCGGCCAGTTCCGCGCGAGGCCAACGTAGCTCACATCGAAGTTGACCTCGATCGCCAGGTTTTGTTCATGGTCGAAGCGAGCGGAACGGTATCAAAGATCCTCCCGGTTTCAACCGGTAACGGAAAGTCCTTTAAGATAGAAGGAGAAACGGACATTGCGGTCACTCCAGTCGGGCGCTTCCGGGTGTACCGAAAGCTGGAGGGCTGGCGAAAGAGCAAGCTGGGACTGTTGTATTACCCAAACTACATCCTGGGAGGGATCGCGATTCATGGCAATCCGTCGGTGCCCGCCCAGCCCGCCAGTCACGGCTGTATTCGAATACCGATGTTCGCATCTGAAGAATTCAGCCGCATAGCGCCGGTTGGTACGCAAGTGATCGTCTATAAGGGATCAATGGCCTCTCCCTAACGCCTTAGCATGCCTGCGCCGCGTAAAACGCGATTACCTCCTTCGCCGCAGTGATGACTCTCTCGCGCAATGATACCGGTTCGACTACTTCCATCTTCGAGCCGAAGCTCAGAGCATACTCAACCGCCATGTCTTCGATGTCGAATCGCATTCGCACTCTAATCCATCCATCAGGTTCTGGCTGGTCCGCGTGCTCGATACGCGCGAAACGCCCGGCGAATCCTAGCCGAGGGAAGATATCGGGATGGGCGCGCATCACGGCTTGATAACGCGGAAGCTGAGCCTTGAAGCTCACCTTCGATTGATCCCAGAACTCAGCCAAGTCGAATCCTTTCGGTCGAAAGCAAGGCTCATCGATCAACTCCGCGTTCAGGACTCGTGAAACTCGATAGCTTCTTATGTCCTCGTCAACTACCGCGACCAGATACCACACGCTGCCTTTTGCCACGAGACCGAGCGGGTCGGCGAGTCGCTCGACCGGGTCACAACCGGTTCGTTCGTACATAAACTTGAGTTTGCGCTCCTGCCAGACCGCTTGTTGGAGGGTGGGCAGAAGGCGAACTGCTTCATCGCTGCGATTCCAACCAGTGATGTCAATGTGTATGCGCTGGCTGGCGTGTTCTGCGTTGTCTCGGTGCATGGACGGAAGCGCGGCCGAGAGCTTGATCATCGCTGCGTCAGACGCTTTGTCCAACCCGAGATCGGCAAGAACTCGCAGCGGTTTGGTGAGAAAGAGGGCCTGAATCTCGTCTTTGTTGAGTCCGGTCAAATTTGTCTTGTAGCCTTCGACCAGCATCCATCCGCCGCCGCTCCCGCGCTCAGCAAAAACCGGGAAACCAGCGGCGCTGAGCGCTTCCATATCGCGATGAATGGTCCGTTCCGAAACCTCTAATCGTTGCGCCAGTTCGCGCGCCGTCTGGCGGCGGTGTACCTGCAGCAGCAACAGAATTGAGAGCAACCGATCTGCGCGCATGTAAGCCTCCCGAAGCAAGTGTGACGAGCGCTAACTCTACCAGAGATATATGACAGGGGGTGTCAGGAATTAGTGGTATAAGACCTATGAAGTATAGGAGGACACATATGACCTATAAACCACTCAATGGCAAAGTCGCGGTCGTGGCTGGGGCCACGCGCGGCGCCGGGCGCGGCATAGCCTGCGCGCTTGGAGAAGCAGGAGCAACGGTCTACTGCACCGGCCGCAGCGTTAAAGAAAAACCGGCGACTGATAATCGCCCTGAAACAATCGAAGAGACCGCCGAAATGGTCACTGCTCGCGGCGGGCTCGGTATCCATGTCCGGACCGACCACACAATTGCCAGCGAAGTTCAATCGCTCTTCGAACGCGTCAAGACAGAGCAGGGCCGTCTCGACATCCTGGTAAATGATGTCTGGGGCGGAGACGCATTAACCGAGTTCGGCAAGACCTTCTGGCAAGCATCGCTCGACAAAGGACGGCTGATGCTGGAGCAAGCGGTGTTCTCGCATATCATCACCAGTCACTACGGCACCCCTTTAATGATCGAGACTGGGTCAGGGTTGATCGTCGAGATCACCGATGGAGACTCGTTTCAATATCGAGGCAACATTTTTTATGACCTGGTCAAGACGTCGGTCATTCGCCTGGCCTTCGCGATGGCCAGGGAGCTACGCAGACGCAGGATCACGGCGGTTGCAGTGACGCCGGGTTTTCTTCGTTCAGAAACGATGCTCGAGCACTTCGGTGTCACCGAAGAGAACTGGCAGGAGGGCGCAAAGAAAGATCCGAACTTTATTGCCTCCGAGTCGCCGTTCTACGTCGGCCGAGCCGTGGCAGCGCTGGCTGCCGATCCCAACGTGTTCAACAAGACAGGGCGGGTATTCAGTTCGTGGGATCTTGCTCAGGAATACCGCTTTACCGATGTCGACGGAAGAAACCCGATGTGGTCGAACCATTATGAAAAGCAGTACGGCAAGCGTGTTAGGCGGTGCGATGATGCGTTTTATGAATACTGGTTCGACTCGCCAGACTCGATCGAGCTTCTGTTTCCTGACTGGCCTTGAGATTGTCCGACAATCTTCAGTTTGTCGCGTTTGATTACCCGGTCGACACTGGAGTCGACCAACTGAAGTTTGTCGGACTGTCAATCCTCTAGTAAACTCCTGCCTCGCCGGCGCATAAGCCGGCTACACCAACCACTAGTGAAGACGACCGATTATTCTCTTCGGCAGCCGCCCTGTGCGCAACACTGCAAGGGCCGCGCGTTCACGAAAAGGAGCCGCTATGCTTTTGAAAGTTGTGACGAGAAGCTTTCTTTTGTTGATCGTGTCATTCGCTCTCATAAGGCCCGCGGTATTTTCCCAGCAGCGTCAGCCGGGACAGCCTGCTGATCCCGTTCTCGAACGGCTGCGGGCTCTGGAAGAATCGCTTGGCTTTCTGCAACAGTCGCTGTCAAAGGATATTGATGACTTGATGTGGATTCGGGCGCTGGACGACCTTGCGATAGTGGACAAGGTCAGATACACCGGGCCGCCGCCGCGGGTGATCTCAAATCCCACAGGTCAGGGCGCGGGCAATCCGGTCATCATCACCGCCTATACCTTCATTCCGAAGAAGTACGCGTCAACTGCGAAGCTGCCGCTTCTGGTCTATGTGCACGGTGGGGTTCACGGAACCTTTGAATCGAGCGCAGTTCACATCGTGCGGGAGATGGTTGAGCAAGGTTACGCAGTGATCGCCCCCGATTATCGCGGCAGTACGGGTTACGGCCAGGGCTTCTGGCGCTTGATCGATTACGGCGGGTTGGAGAACGACGACGTACTTGAGGGCAAGCGATGGATGGTCGAAAACAACGCCAACATAGACCCGGAGCGAGTGGGAATAATCGGATGGAGCCACGGGGGATTGATCTCGTTGATGAATATCTTTGATCATCCCAAAGACTACAAGGTCGCGTATGCGGGAGTGCCGGTGAGCGATCTGGTTGCCCGGATGGGATACAAGAGTCAGAGTTATCGCGATTTGTTCTCGGCACCGTATCATCTCGGCAAGACTGCGGACGAGAACGTGGCTGAGTATCGCAAGCGCTCGCCTGCGTGGAACGCCGATAAGCTTCAGACTCCGCTTTTGATTCACACCAACACCAATGACGAAGACGTGAATGTGTTGGAAGTCGAGCATTTGATCTCAAAGTTGAAAGCGGCCGGTAAGCAGTTCGAGTACAAGATCTATCAGAATGCCCCGGGCGGCCACGCATTCAACCGGCTTGATACAAAGCTGGCAAAGGAGTCGCGCGCGGAAGTTTATCGATTCCTGGCCAAGTACTTGAGTCCGCCCAATGCTGTGAAATGATTCGGAGGAGCAGTTCTCTTTTAGGGCTTGTTAGTCGTGCGTTGCTTAATGGTCTTGTCCTGGCACGCTATCAGAGCGAGAATGAAGATCACGTATCCAATCCGTAGCGAAAGAGACTTAAATGTCTGCTGAAACAAAACGTCGATATACCCTCGATGAATACCTGGCTCTCGAACGGGCTTCGGACGCAAGGCTCGAGTTCTGGGACGGTGAGATCTTTGCAATGAGCGGAGGCACGCTCAGCCACGAGCAGGTTATGGGGAACATGTTTGATCTGCTTCGAAATCAACTACGCGACGGTAAGAGCACAGTTTTTGGCAGCAACATGCATATCAAAG
>DASRIZ010000289.1:0-6604 GCA_035649735.1 Blastocatellia bacterium
GTTTTCTTCCAGTAGCATAGATTTTAGTCTGTGTTCTCGATGTTAATAAGATTTCAGCTTAAGCAACACACAGACTAAAGTCTATGCTACATCGCTACATTGCTCAGCCGCGCGTAGTCCAGTATCATCACCGGCACCACAGATTGGAGGATGATTATGAAAGAAAAGCTCGCGGCAATCCTTTGCACTATTCTTATCTCAACTCTAGCCCCGGCGGTGACTCATTCAACCGCGGGCGACGGTAAACTAACACCGGAAGAAAAAGCTAAAGCAATAAAGATGCTCATCGACTCAGAGAAAGAGTTTCTCTCCTATGTCGAGAAACTCAGCGACGCGCAATGGAACGCCCGGCCCATTCCCTTCAAGTGGACGGTGGGAGAAACTGCCGAGCATATTGCGCTTGCGGAAGGACTGCTCTTCAACGCAGTCGAGCGAGCGCTCGCGTCGCCCATGAACCCTGACTGGGAAACGAAAAGCGCGGGCAAAGAGAAGATCCTCGACAACCTGCTGGCGGCGCGTCAGGGACGAGCCGCTGCCCCCGAACCGATTCAGCCGCTCAAGAGAAAGATGTCGAGAGCCGAGATAATGGCTCTGTTCAAAGAAGGCCGCGCAAAGTCGATGAAGTTTATCGAGTCAACGGATCGGCCTCTAAAGGCTCACACACTCGATCATCCGTTTCCGGTGTTTGGCACATTGAACGCTTATCAGTGGTTTCTCTACATTCCGGCTCATAATCTGCGACACAACAAACAGATTGCTGAAGTGATGAACAATCCGGCGTTCCCAAAGTAAGTTCGTATTAACAGATGGCTGAAGAATTCCGAGTCGATATAAATGAATTCCAGAGCGTGACCGCGATACTCTATCCAGCGGCTGCTCGAGATCGCGCCGGGATAACGCTGATCCTCGGTCACGGCGCGGGCGCTAACCAGTCGAGCGCATTCATGGTGAACTTTGCGACCGAGCTTGCTTCGCGAGGAATAGACACCGTCACCTTCAACTTTTTCTACGCTGAGCACCGTCGCGGCGGTCCCGATCCAAACGATAAGTTGGAAGCTTGTTATCGCGCGGTGATCGAAACGGTTCGCAAACACAAAAAGCTCAAGCGAAACAGCGTGGCGATTGGCGGCAAGTCGATGGGCGGAAGAATCGCCTCGCAAGTGGCGGCCGCCGGCGCCGGCGATATTGCGGGATTGGTTTTTCTGGGCTATCCGCTGCATCCGCCGGGGAACCGGGAGAAGCTTCGGTCGAAGCACCTTCCGTTGATCAAATCGCCGATGTTGTTCATCCAGGGATCACGCGACAGTTTTGGAACCGGGGACGAGTTGGGCCCGATTGTAAAGAAGCTGCGGCTCGCGACGCTTCATTTAATCGAGGGCGGCGATCATTCGCTAAAAGTTCCCAAGAGCAAGGGCCCGCAAGAAGCGGTGTACGCGTCAGTCCAGGACGAGATAGTTCGCTGGTTGAAATCACAGTAGAGCTTTAACCGCGTAGCTGTGTCCTCTCGATAGCTTGTTGGGTCGGCGATACCCCCGGGCCGCGTAGCGGTTACCTCTGTGCTGCAATATCGATATCAAGTCAGGAGGTAACCGCTACGCGGCCCAGGGGTATCGCAAACGCACTCACACTACCGAGAGGACACCGCTACGCGGTTACGCCAATCTAACAATTCAAGGACTCCGATGAGAATGAAGATTGTTGTATTGCCTGGAGACGGGATCGGCCCCGAAGTAACCTCCGAAGCCGTGCGTGTGCTCGAAGCCGTCGCCAGCGCGTTCTCACACGAAATTGAATTCATCTTCAAAGACGCAGGCGGTTGCGCTATTCGCAAACACAACAATCCGCTGCCAGATGACACTCTTGAGGCTTGCCTGGCTTCGGATGCGGTGTTGCTTGGGGCCGTTGGCGATCCGGCTTTTGATGGGTATCCGACAAACATCCGCCCTGAAGCCGGCCTTCTGCGGCTGCGTCGGGGGCTCGGGGCTTTTGCAAATCTGCGCCCAGCTCGCTTGTTTCCGGCGCTAATCGACGCGTCACCACTGAAACCTGAGGTAATAGAAGGCACCGACTTGCTTATCGTGCGTGAGCTACTGGGCGGGTTGTACTTTGGCAATCCTCGCGGGGAACGCGATGGTGAAGGCGTCCGAGAAGCAATCAACACGATGCGCTATTCGGAGCCGGAGATCGAGCGAATCGCTCGCGTGGCCTTTGATCTTGCGCGATTGCGCCGGCGGAAGGTGACTTCGGTCGACAAAGCCAACGTACTCGAGTCCTCGAAGCTCTGGCGTGAGGTGGTGATCCGCGTGGCCGCCGAATACCCGGATGTGAAGCTGGAACATCAGTATGTCGACTCGTGTGCGATGGTATTGGTCGCGCGGCCCTCCAGCTTTGATGTGATGGTTACCGAGAATATGTTTGGCGATATTCTGTCGGATGAAGCGGGGGCGGTTGTCGGCTCGCTCGGCTTGCTTGCGTCTGCCAGCATCGGCGGGCCTGTTGGTTTGTATGAACCGGTGCACGGTTCCGCTCCCGACATTGCTGGAAAGGGAATCGCGAATCCGCTTGGGGCGATATTGTCCGCTGCGATGATGCTACGTTACTCGTTCAATCTAAAAACGGAAGCCGAAGCGATTGAAGAAGCTGTCGAGAGGGTCCTATCGGAAGGATATCGCACAAACGACCTTGCGAAAGGCTCCGATAATACCGCAACGACTGAAGCTATGGGCAGGCTCGTGGTCGGCTACATCGGCCGCGATTGAAGTCGCGACATCGACTCTAAAGAGTTATTTCAGGTTGAACTCCATCTGTAACCCGACCCAATACTCAACCGGCTGACCATCCTTCATCGCGGGTTTGAACGTGGCCTGATAAGCAGACGCTATCGCCCGTTCATTTAGTCCGTCCGGCAATCCCCTGGTAATCATGACTCGCTTAACCGCGCCGTCAGCACCAACCAGAACGCGCAGAGTAACGATGCCTTGTATATTGTTCTTGCGCGCTTCTTCGGTGTATCCCGGGTTCACCCTTTTGATCAAGATGGGCCTCGTATCAACAGACGACGCAGTAGTAGCAGGCGATCGATCTCCCGGCTGTAAGACGCCGGGTCCCTGACCGGCGCCAACGCTGGGCAAGCCCGGGCCGATTCCTCCGCCACTGCCCGCGCCTGCGCCGATACCACCTCCGGACCCCGTCACGGATGGGAGCAGGTTGGACAAATATAAAACCGGGACAACGATACCCTGGCTCAGCCCAGCAGCGTTATCACCAGCGATGCCTATGACTTCGCCCTTGCTATTGAGGACCGGTCCGCCTTTGCTACTACTCGTTATTTGTGAACTGATCTGAAAACTCGGTGCGTCGCCGGCTCTGTCTACCTTTGTTATAAGCGCCTCCGACACCTCGACACCGTTGTTTGTATATCCGAGTATATAGACCTTGTCGTTCAACGCGACTGAACCGCTGTAGCCCAGTTTCAACGGTGGCCCGTCGACTCTCGCGACAGTCAATATCGCTGCCAAGCCATTGTCGTCGCGAGTTGACACATCTACCTTCTGTTCCTGACCGGCGGGCTGAACGCGGATCCGTCGAGCCGAACTGACGATGCCCAGGTGTGTTGCTATATGGTTCCTGCCAATAACAAACCCGGCTCCCGGAGTAATCGGCTGACCTGATTCGTTTTCGCCTGTTATCAACACCATTGATGCCCGAGCTTTCTCCAGGAATATGCGCGGGTCCGAATCGGCCGAGGCTTGCGCGTGGGCCGTCGATGCAGCGCAAAGGTTGATTGTCACCACAACAAAAATGAGCTTGAACCAGAGCGCATGTCTCATTGCAATACCTCCTGAGTACTCAAAGCTTCTCTTCTTTCGCAAGAATCTCTTTCATTATTTCCGAAGCGCCGGCGCCGATAGTATTCAATCGCGCGTCCCTCCAGAATCGGCTGATCGGATACTCAGTCGTGTAGCCAAATCCCCCGAAGATCTGCATGCAGTCGTAGGCCACCTTTTGCGAGAGATCGCTTGTGAACAGTTTAGCCATTGTTATCTCTCGCACCGCGCGCTCGCCTCGATTAATCAAATCGAGAGCGCGATAGGTGAGCCACTTCCCTGCTTCGATGCTGGTTTTGTGCTCGGCGAATCGGTGCTTCCACACTTGAAAATCTCCGATCGGTTTTCCGAACGCCATTCGTTCCTTGCCGTAAGCCACCGCGTATTCGATCGCGCGTTCCATCGTTGCGACGTTCGCTAATGCCGAGGCGAGACGCTCACCCTGAAAATTGTGCATAGTGTAGTAGAAGCCGCGCCCAATCTCGCCCAGCACGTAGCGCTTTGGAATGCGACAATTGTCGAAGAATAACTCCGCGGTGTCTGAGCAGAGATTGCCTACCTTCTTCAACTTCTTGCCCACCGCAAAGCCCTTGGTGTCGGTCGGAAACAAAACCATCGAGACGCCCTTGTAGCGGTCCTCGCCAGTGCGAACCGCGAGAATCATGAAATCAGCGCGTGCGCCGTTGGTTATCCACAGTTTCTGTCCGGAGATCAGCAGATCGTCTCCATCGCTGCGGGCGCGCGTCGTCAGCGCGGCAACGTCCGATCCCCCACCCGGTTCGCTGATGCCCAAAGCTGCGATTCGATCGCCCGCGATTGCCGGTCTCAAAAATTCTTCCTTCTGTTCCTCGGTTCCCAGTTCGTCGAGAACCGGCAGCGTTATGTCCGACTGCACGAACATCGCCATCGACGCTCCGCCACTGTTCGAGTACGAGAAGCCCTCGAGGTAAGCGGCGGTGTACCACCAATCCAACCCGCTTCCGCCGTACTCCGGATCGAGCCGGATACCGAACAGCCCAAGATCGGCCGCCTTTTTAAAGAGCTCTTTCGGAAATATGCCCGCTTCATCCCACTCTTCGGCGTGAGGAGCGATTTCGGTTTGAACAAACTGCTTCACCGTTTGCCGAAACAAATCATGCTCTTCGGTGAAATAAGGAAATGTTGCGGTCGACACCATCGGCGCTGCTTCGGTCATGCTTGACATATAAGACTCCTCCGTTCAAAAAGATCGAGACATGTACCGTAGACTGTCCAGTCTGCGGTCATTGGAGGTTGGTCCATTCGGACTACCAGCAGACTGGACAGTCTACGGTACATAGGGTAAGCCACCTTTCCCTACCTCTAGCATGCATATGGCCAACCTTCACCTCTTACTTCCCGGATCACACTTCACAGCATACTGGTCAACGCGGCGATCTCTACAAGCCGGTCGCCTGGAGCGACAACATCACCCTGCTTGACCATCACTGCTTCCACGACGCCGTCAGCCGCCGCCCGCAGCGTCTGCTCCATCTTCATCGCCTCAAGAATAACCAGCGCATCGCCAGACGAAACCCGCTGCCCAACCTCGACCAGAATCTTCAGCACCACGCCGGGCATGGGCGCGTAAGCGCTTTCGTGCTCCGACGCGGTGTGGCTTTGTGGATATCTCGGCAGCCGTGCGACTACTCGCGAACCCGAGTGCGACTGCACAAAAACTTGATCACCCGCTTCTACAACGCGAAATAACCTTTGGATCCCATCGATTGAGAGGCGAAGATGACCTGGCTCGAATGATACAAGCTGCACGCTGGCTTGCCAATCTCCGCATGAAATCACAAAGGTTTCGTCCGTAATACAGTGACAGAAGATTTCGAATGTTGACCCGCGGACTTGCAGCTTGATCGACGCGTCGCGAAACGGATTATTACGATAGCCCGCCGGAATATTCGGAAGGGTCGGCACTTCCGCCTGCCGGCATTGGGTAAGGTATAAAGCGGAAGCGACCGCGGCGATTCGATCCTCCGCGACGTCGGGTGCGATCAACTCACCGATGTGTGCGTCGACAAAACCCGTGTGATAGGTACCCCGCTCGAAACCGGCGTGATCGAGCGCGCGAATCAGGAACTCGCGGTTTGTTTGCACGCCAGGCGCGAAAAGGTTGCGGAGCCCGAAAACCAGCTTGCGTCTGGCCGTCTCACGATCGGATCCGTGCGCAATAACCTTCGCCAGCATCGGATCGTAATGAATACCGACTTCGGTTCCTCGCTGTACGCCGGCATCAATTCGCAGGCCTGCAATTGACGGCGCATCCCACTCGTGAATCGTGCCTGTCGCCGGGAGAAACCCGTTATCCGGGTCTTCAGCATAGAGCCGGGCTTCAATCGCATGACCGCGCTGCCGCACGTCTTCTTGAGTGAGAGAAAGCGCTTTGCCCTGGGCAATTTCAATCTGGAGTTTTACTAGGTCGAGTCCGGTGATCATCTCAGTTACAGCATGCTCGACCTGTAGCCGTGTGTTGACCTCAATAAAATAGAACTCACCGGTTGGCGACAGGATGAATTCGACCGTTCCCGCGTTTGTGTAACCGATCGCCCGCCCCGCAGCGACCGCCGCGTCGCAGATGCGCCGGCGAAGCTCGCCGTCCAACGCCGGAGACGGGCTCTCCTCGATTATCTTCTGGTGCCGGCGCTGGATCGAACACTCGCGTTCGAAGAGATGGATCAAGTGGTCGTGTTTGTCACCGATAATCTGCACTTCGACGTGGCGCGCGCCATCAATGTATTTCTCCAGAAGCA
>DASRIZ010000290.1:0-53385 GCA_035649735.1 Blastocatellia bacterium
AAATCGGGCCGAATACAACACCGATCTTCGGAGTCGACGCCGAAGCTCTTCAACCAGGTCACGCCGCCATCGTCGATCAGTCCACATTCGGACATCCAGTTGAAAGCCTCACACAGCTGCCTGCCGGCGATTACTACGTCCAGGCAATTATGAACGTCTATACGAAGTGCCCGCGCAGCGACGGACGTACATTGTGGGTTCATTGGGACATGCGCGGACGGTTTTTCAATATCTCTCCCGGAAACCTCTACAGCGACGTGCAAAAAGTCCGTCTCGATCCGGCCGCCGGCTACAAAGTGAACCTGGTGCTCAATCAGGTGATCCAGGAAACTGATCCGCCAACAGATACCAAATGGGTCAAGCGTCTGCAGATAAAGAGCGAGCTGTTGAGCAAGTTCTGGGGCGTGCCGGTTTATCTCGGCGCCACCGTCGTCCTTCCAAGAGGCTATGACGAACACCCGAACGTTCGCTACCCGGCAGTCTATGCTCAGGGTTATCTAGGCAGCCCCGCTTTTTACTTCAATGAAGACCCGGCCAGCGCAAAGCAGCAGGAAGGCTTGAGAGCATCGTCCAATGTTCAGCCTGGATATGAGTTTTTCCAGGAGTGGACCTCAGACAAATTTCCGCGATTTCTGCTGGTGACCTTTATTGAGCCCAGTCCGTTCTTCCCCGACGGTTACGGCGTGAACTCCGCCAACAATGGACCGTATGGTGACGCCCTCACTCAAGAACTGATACCAAAAGTAGAAAGCCAATTCCGCGCGCTCGCTAAACCTCATGCAAGATTGCTTGAAGGCGCATCGACGGGCGGGTGGGAGTCGCTGTCGCTTCAGTTGAAGTACCCCGATTTCTTTGGCGGCGCGTGGGTCTTCAACCCGGACCCGATAGATTTCCGTCGCTACTTGTTGGTAAACATCTATGAAGATGAGAATGCCTTCACAGCGCCGGGAAGGGCCTGGGTTCCGGCGGAAAGGCCGATGCGCCGCTCGGTCGAAGGACAGGTTAATCTCACAGTCAGACAGGTGAGTCACTTCGAATCTGTCCTGGGAAGCAAAGGCCGCTCGGGTTATCAATTCAATGCGTGGGAAGCTGTTTATGGTCCGGTCGATAGCGACGGCTATCCGCGGCCGGTCTGGGATAAACGCAACGGTAAGATTGATCGCGAAGTGGCTTTGTACATGCGAGACAACGGCTACGACTTACGCCATTTCGCCGAAAAGAACTGGTCGACCCTGGGGCCAAAACTTGCCGGCAAGCTTCATTTTATCTCCGGCGATATGGACAACTTCTATTTGAATCTCGCGGTATATCTGTTTGAAGAATTCAGCAGGAACGCAGCGAATCCAAAGAGCGACGCCACATTTGATTACGGGCGCCCGATGAAAGGTCACTCGTGGCACTCGACAACTTTTGCCGACATGCTGCGTGCGATGGCCGAACAGGTTAAGAGAAACACGCCGCCGGGTGATAGTCGAACCTGGTCGGAGTATTGAAAGCGAGGAGTTTTGAAAGTGAGGAATATGCGACAACTTCTTTTTGGCTTGATCGTCCTTCTAATTCTATCCAGCGCGGCTTCGGCTCAAGAAACCCGGCTGCTTCGCCAACCGGCGGTCAGCCGCGATCTGATCGCCTTTGAGTACGGCAGCGATTTATGGGTGGTTGGTCGCAGCGGTGGGCAGGCGAGGCGCCTTACTGCAACTCCCGGAGTCGAGACCGAACCCCAGTTTTCACCGGACGGATCACGAATCGCTTTCACCTCGACCGTCGCCGGAAACACCGATGTTTATGTAGTGGCCGCGACGGGGGGAGATCCCAAGCGACTCACATATCACCCCGCGCTAGATGCCGTTCGAGCGTGGACGCCCGACGGCCGTCGGGTGATCTTCGCATCGGACCGCGACACCGCTCCGCATGCTCACTTTCGTCTATGGACCATCGAGCTAAACGGAGGGATGCCGGAGCCGCTGCCGATGCCGCGCGCATACACAGGCGTCTTCTCACCCGATGCGCAACGCATCGCATACGAGGAGTTCTCGGTGGCGATGTTTCCTCCGTGGGCCCAGAATCAGGCCAGCCAGTGGCGTCATCATCGTGGCGGCCGCACGCACCCGATCCGGATAATGAAGCTATCCGATCACTCGGTTGAGCAACTGCCGTGGAGCAACAGCAATGACACTACGCCAATGTGGATTGGCAACACGGTCTATTTTCTCTCCGATCGCAACCACACGGTGAATTTGTTCAGCTATCGTCTGGACACGAAGGCGGTGACCCAACTAACGCGACACGAAGACTTCGATATCATGAGCGGCTCGGGCGGTCCCGACGCGATTGTCTACGAACAAGCAGGGTATATACATATCGTCGATGCTAAGACCGGGCAGTCCCGCCGGCTCGCGATTGAAGTAACCGGCGATTTCGCGTGGGCGCGGCCGCAATTCAAAAAAGTCGCCGGGATGATTCGAAGCGCCGAGTTGTCGCCGACCGGGGTCCGAGCAGTCTTCGAGGCGCGCGGTGAAATCTTTACCGTACCGGCCGACAAGGGCGATTATCGGAATCTCACCCAGACTTCCGGTGCGCACGATCGTAATCCGGTCTGGTCACCCGACGGCTCCCAGATCGCGTGGTTTTCAGACAACGGCGGAGAGTATCGGCTTATGCTTGGTGATCCAATGGGCATCACAAAGCCTCGCGCGGTAGAGCTCCCGTCATCGGCCTTTTTCTCGAGCCTGACCTGGTCACCTGATGGGAAACAGCTTTTGTTTCAGGACAACCATTTGAATCTCTGGACGAACGACGTGGCGAGTGGACGGTCGTCTCGAATCGATACCGATGCGTATTACGATCCGCAGCACGAGTCTGATGCGGTCTGGTCCCCCGACTCGAAGTGGATTGCTTATTCAAAGGTCCTCGACAGCCACCTGCGCGCTGTATTCGTATACTCTATCGCGGACGGGAAAGCGTTTCAGATAACTGATGGAATGTCCGACGCAATTTCACCGGCGTTCGACGCCGGCGGCAAGTATCTTTATTTCCTGGCAAGCACGGATTATGGACCTCGTACCGGCTGGCTTGAGATGAGCTCGCTGGACCGCCCTGTGCGCCGCGCAATCTATCTGGCGGTGCTTACCGCAAGTGAGCCTTCTCCGCTGCTGCCGGAGACGGGCGACGAACCGCGCGTCGAACCCAAAGAGGAAGCGCGACCAAAACCCGCGGCCGGTCCAGTCGCCGTGCGGATAGATATTGCAGGCATTGGACAGAGGATCTTAGCTCTCAAGGTGCCCGCCGGAGATTACACGGATCTCAGAGCCGGAGCGGCGGGAGTTATCTTTTACGAGGAACCGATGGTCCCGGGCGCGGGAGCAGGAGCCGGATTGCGGCTGCTGCGATACCAGCTCAAGGAACGCGCAGCCGCGCCGTTTCTGGAGGGTATCCGGTCATACACGCTCTCGGAAGACAAGAAAAAGCTCATGTATCAAGCGGGCGGAGGTCCTTCAGGGGGACGCTGGGGCATAGTGGCCACTGATCGTCCCGCCAAGGTGGGTGACGGCCCAATAAACGTCGCTCAGCTCGAGACCCTGGTTGATCCGCGAGCTGAATGGGCGCAGATCTTTCGCGAGACCTGGCGAGTCCAGCGCGAGTATTTCTATGACGCAAAGATGCACGGGGCGAATTGGCAGGCGATTTATGACAAGTATCGGCCGCTTGTTGAATTTGTCGCTCACCGTTCTGATCTGGCGTATTTGATTGCGACCGTGGGCGGCGAGCTAACGGTCGGACATTCGTATTTGACCGGCAATGGTGACGTGCCCGAAGAAAATCCGGTTGCAGTCGGCCTGTTGGGAGCGGATTTTGCGGTCGAGAACGGGCGCTATCGAATCCGGAGAATCTACAGCGGAGAGAATTGGAACCCCGATCTTCAGGCGCCGCTGAGCGCGCCCGGAGTCGAAGTCGCCGAAGGTGACTATCTTCTCGAGGTAAACGGCAGGTCGCTCACACCTCCGGCAAACCTCTTTGCCGCATTCGAGGGAACAGCGGGACACCAGACTTTGATTCGCATCAACAAGACTCCGTCTATGGAGGGTTCGCGAGTGATTACCATCGTTCCAGTCGCGAGCGATCAGGGGCTGCGTACTCGCGCATGGATTGAGGCGAATCGCCGAAGAGTGGATGAGCTGTCCGGCGGACGACTCGCGTACGTTTGGTTACCAAACACCGGTGGGGGCGGATATAGCTACTTCAATCGTTATTATTATTCCCAACAACAGAAGGAGGGCGCGGTCATCGATGAGCGCTACAACCAGGGCGGTATGGTGGCCGATTACATCGTAAACGAGCTCGATCGGAAACTCCTGGGTTATTTTGCATTGCGCGACGGAAAGACATCGACGTCCCCGACTGCCGGGATCTATGGTCCGAAGGTCATGATCATCAACGAGTCGGCGGGATCGGGCGGCGACGCGTTGCCTTATTACTTCCGCCTTCGCAAGATCGGTCCGCTGATTGGGACGCGGACGTGGGGAGGTCTGGTTGGGACACTCGGTTTCCCGGCGACGATTGACGGCGGCGGGATCACCGCGCCCAATCTGGCTTTTTACGATCTTTCGGGCAAGTGGTCAGTTGAAAATGAGGGTGTTGCGCCGGACATCGAGGTTGAGTATACGCCCGCCGAGGTGATCAAGGGCCGCGATCCGCAGCTCGAGAGGGCGGTGCAGGAGGCGATGAAGCTTCTCGAGAAGAATCCGGTGCGCCGAGTTCCGCGACCCGCGCCAATCGACCGCGTATCCAAGGACCCGGGTCGTCAGCAATGATTCAGACGTGCACCTCTGATAAAAGAGTCTCGGCCCCGAGGTGATCGGTATGCTTCAAACCAGCTTCGATGAACGAAAAGCAAGGATTGTAAAACGGTGCCAGGCACAACGCCTAATAACCAGCCGCTTGTTGGCCGGGCTGCTGGTCGCGCTTGCCGCAATCCCCGTTGCTTGGGCTCAGAGCTGGAAGCCCTCCGCAACCGAACCATTTTCGCCGCCCACGGGACCCTTTGCGGTCGGCACCCACGAGTATTTATGGATCGATCGGAATCGTGCCGAGCCATTCACCAAAGACCCCGCCGATCGGCGTCGTCTGCTGGCGCGTGTTTGGTATCCCGCCGAAGCAAACGGACAGGAGACGGCGCGATATGTCTTGAATGCGAATGAGTTTCCCGAAAAGAGCATTTATAGACAGGGCTCTACCGTAAAAACGAACTCCGTTACCGATGCCCCACTCGCGAAGGGCAAAGGCGACTTTCCCGTATTAATGTACCAACCCGGAGGCGGCACCGCGCGCTTCATCGGGACCTTCCAAGCCGAGCAGCTCGCGAGCCGCGGCTATGTGGTCATAAGTGCCGATCATCCCGGCTTCAGCGAAACGAGACTCTTTCCTGACGGCCACCAGTTTCAAGCAGATATCCTGCTCGCTCCCAAAGAAACAGGTAATTTCCGAGATGATGTTCTGAAAAACTGGGACTGGTTGAACAATGACGTCTTTCCCACCTGGACCGCCGATGCTTCGTACCTGCTGGATAAGATCGCGGAACTCAACCGAACACCCGGCCAGTTGTTCTACAAAAGGTTGGACGTCTCTCGGATTGGGATGATGGGATGGTCATTTGGCGGGGCGACTGCCATGCAGATGAGCAGGAATGATCCGCGTATAAAGGCAGTCGTATGTCAGGACGGACAGCTGTTTGGCGACGTGCGGGACAAGGGCACGTCGCGCCCGTTTATGTTGATGCACCACGGACTAGAGGACAAGCCTCCCAAGCCCGAGCAGGCGGATATCATGGAAGAGATGACCGCAATGACCAGGGCGTGGGATCGTTCCTTGATCGACAATTCAACGAACGATTGGTACGAGATCACTATCGCCAAGACCCAGCACGGACACTTCTCGGATTTTTTGCTCTTCTTTCGTCGTAATCCCGCCGAGCTCGACCCGTATCGAGCTCATGAGATCATCACCGCCTACACGCTGGCGTTTTTTGACAGTTATCTACGCGGTCAAGACAGCGATCTGCTGAAAGCGCCGGCCGACCGGTACCCTGAGGTTACATTCCGGAAGGGTAAGGGACAGAAAGGACCGAACAAGGCCAGATAGCAATGATAAGGAGAAAACAGGGATGATAAGCAAATTGGAAAAAGAGGTTCGCTTTCTCAAGATCTATGCCGTTGTGACGACCCTGGTATTCGCCGTCTTGATATTCTCCGCCTTTCAGCAGGCTAATCAAAAAAATAAATTCAGCGAGATAGACGTCGAACGAATTAACATCATCGAAAAAGACGGCAAGTTGAAAATGGTCCTCTCCAACGGCGAACGCCAGCATCCCGGCATCATCGACGGAAAGACTCTGACGAGAAAAAGGCCGGCGGGCATGCTCTTCTTCAATGACAGGGGCGATGAATGCGGGGGTTTAAGCTTCAATGGAAATCAGGTAGACGGCAAGGGAAGCGCGGGCGCCTTGCTCGCTTTCGATCGATTCCAGCAAGATCAGACTGTCGGCCTCCAATACGGGGAAGGTAACGGGCAGTATTACGCTGGTCTGAGAGTTTGGGATAGACCGGAGACTTCGCTGGGGCCGGTTATCGAAAAGCTCGTCGCTATAGAAAAAATGAGCGAGGGTCCGGCAAAGGCTGCGGCGTTGAAAGAGCTCAGAGAAACCCCCGGCGGGGCTGAGCGAGTCATGGTAGGTCGGGATCGTGAGCAGGCAGCGGTGGTTCGTCTCTCCGACTTGAAAGGCAAACCAAGGCTCAAGATCTCGGTGGATGTGGCCGGCGTTCCAAGGCTCGAATTCCTGGATGAGAACGGCAAGGTTACTTACAGCTTGCCGCAGCCTGGCCAGGCTGAAAAGAAGTAATTGCGAGGGAATACCCCCAACTTCAGTTGGGGGTTCTTTAGGTTCAGCCTAGGTGTTGCTCTGACCAGGCTTCTCCATTCCGCTCCACTCCCGCGCCGCCACTCGCGGCGCGAGTGGCGGCGCGGGAGTGGAGCGTCGGAAACGGACTGCAGACCCGTCTACCGGCCGTAGGTGAAAATTAAACATCCCCCAACTGAAGTTGGGGGTATTTAGAACCCAGGCTCAGGAGAGAATGTTGACTCGCATCCTTAATATCAAGCTCGCAAGCTATCTCGTCATTCTTTTCGTGGCCATCCCCGCCCTTACGCCCAAACATTACGCCAAGCCCGCGCCGCCGGATTTCGATCTGATCATCACCGGCGGCCGCATCGTGGACGGCGCCGGCAATCCGTGGTTCGCGGCAGATCTAGCGGTGAAAGACGGACGAATCGCAGGTCTTGGACAATTCACCGCGGACCGTGCGGCGCGCAGAATTGATGCCAGCGGTCTGATTGTCGCGCCTGGTTTCATCGATGTTCACACGCACATCGAAAGCGGCATCGAAGCGCGACCGACTGCGGATAACTTTCTTCAGATGGGTGTGACGTCGGTCATCACCGGAAACTGCGGGAGCTCGGCATTGCCGCTCGGCGACTGGTTCTCGAAGCTCGAAACCGGGGGCGTATCAGTCAACATAGGCTCGCTCATCGGGCACAATACCGTCAGACGTGCAGGGATGAAAGGAGACTTTGATCGCCAGCCCTCACCGGAAGAACTGCAACGCATGCGAGAGTCGGTTGATGAAGCGATGCGCGATGGCGCGGTTGGCTTCTCGACCGGTCTGGAGTACGTTCCAGGCACTTACGCCAGGACGGATGAGATTGTAGAACTGGCAAAAGTAGCCGCCGGCTATGGCGGACTCTACGCCACTCATATGCGTAATGAAGACGAGACCGTGGAGCAATCTATCAGCGAGTCTTTGCACGTAGGAGCTGCAGCTAAGTGCCCGGTTCAGATCTCTCACTTCAAGATTTCGAGCAAGAAACGCTGGGGCGCCAGCTCAATAACCACCGGCATGGTTGAAGCGGCGCGGGCGCGCGGACAGCAAGTAACCGTCGACCAATACCTCTATACCGCAGGCAGTACCGGCATCGGCATTCTGTTCCCGTCGTGGATCTTTGAAGGCGGCACAAACAAAACTAAAGACAGGCTGCAGACCGCGGAAACTCGCGCGCGGATCAAACGCGAAATGATCGAGAAGGCCGGCCGCGGCGGTTTCAAAGATTTCTCTTTCGCTTATGTCGCCAGTTACAAGACGAACCCGGCATTCAACGGGAAGAACATCTCGGAGATCTCGCTGTCAGTAAGACAAAAGCCAGGCATCGAGGAAGAGGCGGAGCAAGCAATCGAAATGCTTCTAGCCGGCGGCGCGCAAATGGTACTTCACAAGATGTCCGAGGAAGACGTGGCCCGAATCTTTCGAGCGCCGTATACGATGGTTGCGTCTGACAGCGGCGTTATCGATCAAAACGATTCCAGCATTCCGCACCCTCGCGGGTTTGGTAACAATGCCCGGGTGCTCGGGCTCTATGTTCGAGAAAAGAAATTGATCAGCCTGGAAGAGGCAGTTCGGAAGATGACTTCGCTTCCGGCTCAGACCTTCGGGCTTTGGGACAGAGGCGTACTGCGGCCCGGGTTTGCAGCCGACATCGTGATCTTCAACGACAAGACGATTAGCGACCGCGCCAGTTACCAGCAGCCAAAGCAGTACCCGCATGGTTTTGATTACGTTATTGTCAACGGACACGTGGTCATTGAGAAGGGGAACCACAACGGTTCTAAACCAGGCCGCGTTCTCCGACCCCGCTCGAAGTAACACACGATGAATAGAATGATTCATTTTTCAGAAAGGCTCGACATGACGAAAACGACCTGTTTCTGGCGTGCGCTTCTTTTGTTGCTGTTCATCGCCGCGGTTCCTCCTGCGATTGCGCAGCAGCCCGCGAATTCAGCACTCACCGGCACTGAAGCGATGATCCCCATGCGTGACGGTCCGCGTCTATACACTCAGATTTACGCCCCGGCAAACGCCGTCGAAAAGCTGCCGATCCTGCTGCTCAGGACGCCGTATGGAACCGGCCAGCTCAACCCGGCTCGGATGGCAGCATCGTTGCCGGAGTTGACCGCTGACGGCTACATCATCGTTCCCCAGGACATTCGTGGGCGCTTCAAATCGGAAGGGACCTTTGTCATGCTCCGTCAGCCTCGAGACCCCAAAGACAAGAAGGCAATTGATGAGAGCACTGACACCTACGACACAATTGAATGGCTGTTAAAGAATGTGCCTAACAACAACGGGCGCGTAGGCATGGCCGGCACAAGCTACGGCGCGTGGTTGACCGTGATGGGCATGCTTGATCCGCACCCGGCGCTCCAGGCAGCCGTGCAACAAGCGTCGCCCGCAGATATGTGGATCGGGGATGACTTTCATCACAACGGCGCTTTCAGGTTGAGTTATGGTCTCGAATACTCATACATGATGGAATCATCGAAGGAAATTTCAGATGTCACGGCGATCATTGATCGTTTCGACGCATACGAGTGGTACCTGAATCTCGGTCCGCTTTCAAACGCAGATGCAAAGTACTTCCACGGCAAGCTTCCGACGTGGAATGATTTCGTCAGCCATCCGGATTATGACGGGTTCTGGCAGCGCCAAGGATTTGCGCCGTGGCTGAATCGGGTCACCGTGCCGACGTTGAACGTCGCTGGTTGGTGGGATCAGGAGGATTTCTACGGTCCGATAAAGATCTATGAACTGCTCGAGAAACACGATTCAGCTAACAAGAATTTCCTGGTCATTGGTCCGTGGAACCACGGCGGATGGTCGAGGGGAGAAGGTTCAAAGCTTGGCCGCATTGAATTCGGCAGCGCAACGGCCTCCTACTATCGAAAGGATGTGCTTGCGCGTTTCCTGGCTTATCACCTCAAAGGAAAGGCGGGCGTCGATCTCCCCGAGGCATTGACGTTTCGTACCGGAGTCAACGAATGGATGCGCCACGAGTCGTGGCCACCCAAGCGGAACGTCGTCGCTCGGCAGCTCTACTTTCAAGCTGATGGAAAGCTGTCGTTTGACCCGCCGCCCGCGTCGCGCCCCGAGGCATTCGACACGTATGTTTCCGATCCCGCGAAGCCCGTCCCCTACCGCCCGCGTCCGATTGATGTTCGTTCGGGATGGACGACGTGGCTGGTTGAGGATCAGCGATTTGTGGATCAACGACCCGACGTGCTCACCTGGGTGAGCGATCCGCTCGATGATGACGTGATCGTTTCGGGCAAGGTCGTAGCAAATCTGTTTGCGTCGACGACCGGGACCGACAGCGACTGGGTAGTAAAGCTGATTGATGTCTACCCGGAGAGGTATAAGCCCGATCCGAAGATGAGCGGCTACCAGCTGATGATCGCGGGCGATGTCGTGCGCGGGCGGTATCGCAACAGTTTTGAGAAGCCGGAGCCAATCGTGCCCGGTTCGGTGACCCGCTACGAGATCGGCTTCCCGGCCAACGATCATGCCTTTCTCAAAGGGCATCGCATCATGGTGCAAGTGCAGAGCACGTGGTTCCCGGTTATCGATCGGAACCCACAGCGGTTCGTGCCAAACATCTTTCTCGCAAAAGATTCGGACTTCCAACGTGTGACCCAGCGGGTGTTTCGCTCGGCGGCACACCCGTCACACGTTGCGGTGCCCGTCGTTTCTTCGGGAAGAAACTGACCAATTTACTGTCTTTTGTTTTCTATTTGCTATTTGCTATTTAGCCTGCAAATGACGAACGAAATAGAAAATATAACCGGGAGTAAGGAAGACAATGCATAACTACAGGGACTTTCGCATCCAGGCGCAAATGCTTCTAATCGTAATCATCATCTCAGCATTGGCGCTCGTCGGTCCGCCGCAAGCAGTTGCCCAGACCATTAACATCGACCGAGTGGTAGCGGATCTCGAGCCCGAGATTCAACGCACCTTGCTCGAGGGTAAAATTCCATCGGCGGCCATTGCGCTGGTGTCAGGTGATCGCGTTATTTGGTCCGGGGCTTACGGGCATTCGAATCTCTGGGCGCGCACCCCGGCCACGACCAACACGGTCTATCTAATCGGCTCAACATTCAAAGCGATGTCCACAGTCGCGCTGCTCAAGCAAATGGAGCAGGGCAAATTCAAGCTCGATGACCGTGTGAGCGATTATCTGACGGAATTCAAGATTCAGAATGAAGATCCGAAGAACCCGGTGACCTTTCGTCACTTGTTTGCCCATACTTCAGGAATGCCGGCCGATTTTGGTGGTGTTCCCGTTTGGAGCGACACCGCGCCACCTACGCTCGAAGAATATCTTCGCAAATCTCTCAGAGTCGCCAAACCGACAATGTCTTCCGTCGTCTACTCGAATCAGGCTTTCACACTGATCGGATATCTTGTTCAAAAGTTCTCAGGCGTTCCGTATAGGCAATACATACAGGAACAGATTTTTGCGCCGCTCGAAATGACCAGCACGGCTTTTGAACCACGACCGGACATGGAAGAAAGACTATCCATTCCCTACACCGTGGACGAAAAGACCGGCAGCCAGATTGGAGCAACGCGGGTAAAAGCCGCTGTCTGGCCGGCGGGTATCGTCTACGGTACGGTGCTCAATCAAGCCAATTGGCTAATCGCCAACCTCAACGGCGGAGTCTTCAAGGGGAAACGAATCATCGGTGAGCAAACGTTGGAGCAAATGTTGACGCGGCAATATGACCAATTCAAAGGGCCGATTGAAGGCTTGTGGGGTAATGAGAACGCCGGGTTCGGATTGACCTGGTGGGTGCAGGTGCGTGACGGCGACCGGTATTTTGCGCACAGCGGAAGCGTGCCTGGATACACCGCGTTTCTGCTTGGGAATCGAGATCGCAAGCTCGGATTTGCAATCTTGACGAACGGTAATCGCGCCCATCCGCACCTCATAAAACTCGCCGACCGCGCGATTGATCTTCTAAAGAAGCACACCTCCGGAGATAAACAAGCGTCGGGTGAGGCGAATAAGAAATAGGAGACCTTTGATGACTGTCAAAGCATTGCCGTTTGCGCTGGCGCTGATTTTGGTCTCAGCGGTTACGGGAGCGGTCTCGAGTGCGCAGACGCGCGGGCCGATCGACCTCCCGGTCGATATGGATGTTCCCGTAGCTCCCACTCCTTTCAACGCCGACGGCAAGAAACATCTTGTGTACGAGCTTCATCTCACCAACTTCAGTTCGAGCGAGCTGACGATCATGCGGGTGGAGGTGTTGGCGGACTCTGGCCCAACGCCGCTCGCCCAATATGATGGGACTGAACTCAATACGCGACTGTTGCGGCCTGGTCTACCGCAATCCAATCTTGAGAAACAACGGGTAGGCGGGGGAATGCGTGCGGTCGTTTATCTCTGGCTGACGCTCGATGCGACGGCATCGACTCCGTCCACCCTGCGGCATCGCATAACAGCGTCGATCGCGGTTCCGGCGGGAAGCGCTGGAAGCGACGCTACAAAAGCCGCGCCGATCGAGGTCAAAGGCGAAGGCGGCGGGGTCAAGATCGCCGCTGCGGCGCCGCTGGTGATATCTCCGCCGTTGCGCGGGGGCGAATGGCTGGCGGCCAACGGACCCGCAAACGCCTCGGGTCATCGCCGCGCGCTTATCCCGATATCCGGAAAGGCTCACATCGCTCAACGGTTTGCAATCGACTGGTTACAGCTCCGAGAAGACGGTCAGTCATCGTCCGGCGACAAGTTGAAGAATGAGAACTATCGTTGCTATGGAGCCGAAGCTCTGGCGGTGGCCGATGGAATAGTCGTTGGGCTCAAGGATGGCATTCCCGAAAACGTACCGGGAGCCACGTCGCGAGCCGTTCCGATTACTCTCGAGACCGTTGGTGGTAATTTTGTGATTCTTGATTTAGGTGGGGGCCGGTACGGATTCTACGCTCATCTACGACCTGGGAGTCTCCGCGTAAAGCCGGGGGATAAAGTGCGGCGTGGACAGGTGCTGGGGCTGGTGGGCAACTCCGGCAACTCCACCGAGCCTCATCTTCACTTCCATGTCAGTAACGGCAATTCGCCTCTGGCCTCGGAGGGATTGCCTTATGTCATTGAGTCGTTCGAACAACAAGGACAAGGCTGGGGATGGAAGTCATCCGGCAAGGACGCGCCAGTACAGAAGCGCTCAATGGAAATCCCGTTGCAGAACGCAGTTGTCAGATTTCCGCTCCGCTAGCGTATGCGAGAACCCGGGAGAATATTCCCAACTGTACTCCTTAGGAGCCTACATCGCGGACCACAAGATCGCTCGTTTCCGAAATCCCACCAACGCAGTTGGTGGATCGTTCATACCCAGCCTACAGAAGCGCCGGCACGACGATCATCCCGGGTATGAACCATCCACCAACTGCGTTGGTGCGATTCCGGGAAACCAGCCTGCCCTTACCTCTTATTGTGCTGGGGTCTGATATCGCCAACTTTGCTTTACCCTCGAACACAGCCGATTGACTCGTATCGAATGCAAAACTTAACAATCCCCAAATGAAGTTGGGGACCGCCTTCGGGCCTTTAGCCATAAACTAACGATTGAATCCCAAACGCGACTATTGTAGTCTGCTCATCGACAACATCATCTGCCCCTCACACCAACGTGATAGATAAACTGATAGAGAAAAGATCATAAGCAATCGAATTGTAGAAGCGATTAAATCGGGCACCGCTCCGCCGCAGATTAGGTCCGCGGCGGCCAAAGGCACCCTTCCGCTCTCGAACGAGGAATCGCTCGAGGTGTTGGTTCTGCTCAACGCCGATGAGAACCAGCAGGTGCGAGACGCCGCTAACGCAACGCTGGGCACGCTGAATCCCGAGACTTTCTCTCATCTGGCCTCGCAGTCCGGAACATCCTCGGATGTGCTTGGTTTTCTTTGCTTGTGGCCGCGCTCATCGCGGGAACTCGTCGAAGCAATCATCTTCAATCCATCCACTCCCGACGGTGCGCTCGCCCAGCTCGCGGCGCGAAGCCCCGATTCGAAAATCATCGAGGCGATATCGCTCAAGCAGCAGAGCTTGATTCGTTCGCCCGAGATCATCGACGCGATCCTAACAAACTCAGCTCGCAGCCTCGAAGCTGATCGGCGCGCGCGCGAAGTTCGCGAAGAGTTCTTTGAAAAGCAATTCGGCGTTCGTATGATTGCCGAGGAACAGCGCGCGCAGGCAGATGCCGCGCGCATCGCCGAAGCCACTGCTCGCGAGACGGTCTCGATCGGGGGCATCGAAGACTTGCTTCGTCTCGGATTGATCGAAGAAGGAATCGATGATGGGTTAGTCACCGAGTACGAAGAACAATTCGGTCCATTCAACGAGTCACTCCCTGAACCCAGCGAACAGGAGGACATCGAACGCATTGTAAACGAAGTAAACGACGAGGCTGATCTAATATCGGCCGATCGAATTCCCGTCTTTCAGCGGGTCGCATTGATGAGCGTCAAAGATAGAGTGTTGCTCGCCATAAAAGGGACACGCGAGGCCAGAATGATCCTCATCCGAGATCCCAACCGGATGGTCGCCGGAGCGGTCTTGCGGAACCCGAGGCTCACCGACACCGAAATCGAGGGCATCGCGGCAGTCAAGACCGTTCCCGAAGACGTGTTGCGGCAGATTGGTCAAAACCGCGCATGGACCCGTTCGTATGTAGTCATCCACAACCTTGTGAAGAACTCACGGACACCGATCGCCATCAGTCTTACGTTTCTCGGTCGCATTCAAACCCGCGATCTGCGAGCGCTTTCAACGAACAAGAACATACCCGATGTGATTCGGCAGTCCTCATACCGTCTCTATATGAAGCGTAGCAGTGGTTAGTGGGGAGCCCTTCTAGAATCGTGAGACAAGAAAGAAAGCGCCGCCTATCGCAACCGCGTCTTCCAAAAGCGCTACCACCAGATCGGGGACTTTGAGAGCGCTGACCAGCCGCGTTCGCGCTGCGTAACCGGCGAAACCGCCGGCCACTCCGCCAACGCCACCCAACACCGCACCGGCCACCACGGATTGATTCGCAGCCGCGCATAACGCTGCACCCGATAGCCCTCCCAGTACAAATCGGGCGATGAGACCCAGCAGCTCGGTGCGTCTTGGCGTCCTGGGGAGCTTGTCCACCACGAGCTCCACAATCGCGCCGGCGGTCAGGATATAAACCGCGGCTGTCGAAGCGAGAAAGCCCAACGGTGACTCTCCAAGGTCCAACCACTTCCAGTGCGCGGCCCAACTAACGACGGCTGGGGCGGTCATCGAACGCAGGCCGGCAATTACGCCAATGCCAAACGCCAGGACGAAAGCCGATGCTGTTTCCATTTTCTCTCCGGCGGCTTCTCAAGATACTGCGAGCGGCGGTGTGAACACTAATATCCGCGTTGTCTCAGAAGCCCTAAGCGAAAACCGCCCGCGCCGATCTGCCCTCCGCCAGGAGGGCCCATTACAAATCACTAGCTTTATTCAGCAAGGCGATTGAAGCGCCGTCCAGCTCAAGCCGGGTCGCTTCGATCAAATCGTCGAGCTGTTCGAGACTGGTTGCGCTCGCAATCGGCGCGGTGATGCTCGGCCGGGCGATCAGCCACGCGAGCGCCACGCGCGCGGGCGTCGACTCAAGTCGATTAGCGGTTTGATCCAACGCCTGCAGGATCCGGAACCCTCGATCATTCAAATAGTCTTTCGTTCTCCGGCCTCTCGGGCTCTTTGATAGATCGGCCTCCGACCGGTACTTGCCGGTTAAGAACCCGCTGGCAAGCGAAAAGTAGCTGATGACACCCAAACCTTTTTCCATGCAAATCGGTTCCAGGTTGGTTTCGTAATCGGCGCGATCATAGAGATTGTAAAACGGTTGGAGAGTTTGGTAGCTCGGATATCCGTGTTGTTTACTCATTTGCAACGCTTCGCCGAGCCGCTCAGCTTTGTAGTTTGAAGCGCCAATGGCCCGAACCTTCCCCTGTTCGATCAATCGCGCATAAGTCTCAAGAGTCTCATCAAGCGCCGTCTTATCGTCATCAATGTGCGATTGATACAAATCGATGTAGTCTGTCTGAAGGCGTTTTAGCGAGTTCTCGACCGACTCAAGAATGTGCGCTCGGGAGAGCCCTTTCCTTTCAGGACTCATTTCCATCCCGACCTTGGTGGCAATCAGTACATCCTGTCGTCTCCCACTTCTCTTGAGCCATCTCCCGATAACCGTCTCGGACTCGCCTCCAACGTGGCCGGGAGCCCAAACAGAATAAACATCGGCCGTATCAATGAGACTGAACCCGGCAGCGACGAACGCATCGAGCAAGGCGAAAGAGGTCTGCTCATCAGCAGTCCATCCAAAGACGTTGCCGCCAAGTGAAAGCGGAAAGGTCTCAAGCCCCGAGTTTCCAAGATTACGTTTGTTCATACTTAGTGATTAAGAGGTCTAGCGATGACCGCACCGCTTTTTCGCCCGTCTACTGGTTTGCTACGTGTGGATGTCGCGTAACTGAGTTCGTGCGGCCGCAGTCCAATTCACTTTCATTCTGGTAAATCAAACTCCGCTCGAACATCTTCAACGCTTGCCTTTCGTCCCGCGAGACTATCGGCAAGTCCGTTCTCAATCGCTTCGCGCACATATATCTCGTACATGAGTTGTTCCCACGACGAAAGAGACGGTAGGTTATCGATCAATTTCTTGGCTTCTTCCTTTAGATCGCGTTCCATGGCTGCATTCTACCTCTTCGGTTCCAATCCGCACAGCGAGCGAACGACCCAAGCTCAGTGACGGCGGACACGAGGCGCGGCGATTGCCGCGATTCGCTTTCCCAATAACCAGAAGCCTATGTCATCCGTTCCAGACGCGCCGGTACATGCTTATGCCAGGGCGTACCTGCAAGGAAGTCCCGGTCCTCGGTCGACGTTAGCTCATTGACTGAAGTCCCGATGCGCACCGTGACTCCATCGCCTGCGTCGTAATCAAGCCCCAGCCCGTTCGGTAGCGATACGTGGCCTTGCCGCATCATCTCCGAAACTTCGATCGTCACTTCGGCCTGACCGCGCCGTGTGCGCAACCGGGCCCGGTCACCGTCTGCGAGACTCAACGACTCAGCATCCGTACGGCTAATGCGCAAAGCTCCGTCGCGCCCTTTCTTGCGCCAGCCCGGATTCCGGATGATTGTGTTTGTCGTTTCCGAGCGGCGCTCTCCAGCTGAAAGAACAAGCGGAAAATCCGGATCAGGCCGAAGCGGCTCGTCGGACAGCTTCGGTAGCTCGGCCAGCAACTCAGGAATCACCAGGTTTATCTTCCCGCCAGGGTGCCGCACGCGCTTCCAACTGTCTTCATAGCCGTCCGATGAAAACACAACACCCGACGGGCTCGCAAGAATCGCATCAAACAATCTCTCGCCGGCGCTAAACGAATCGCCGGTGAAACCTGCTCGCGCCGCCGATTCGGGATTCGCCTGCACAAATAGATGACAGGCTCCCCACAGGACTGCCGCCGACGCCGCGCCGCCGGGCAAGGTTGGACCCAACGTGCGATATAACACAACAGGAGCGAGCTTCGCGATCATCGGGTTGGCGGACATCGCCATAAAAAACGCCTTCGCAAATGCGCCGCGGCCCTTTTCGGCGGCCGCTTTGAGCGGCGCCAGATCATCCGGCGTAACTGCCCCCAACGCTTCGACCAGCCTCGCATGAATTTCCGGTTCCGGCAGCGTGTCGGTCTGAGGCTCGAGGATCGGATGCCGCACGTGGAAGTAGTTGTCAGGAAACTCCAGATTGAAATAAGTCGCTTCGTACTTCTCGTACTGAGTCGGCGCAGGCAAAACGTAATCGGCGAGACGGGCTGTCTCGGTCATTGCAACATCGATCACAACAACAAACTCGAGCGCCTCCAATGCCTCGCGCATCCTCTGGCTGTCGGCCAGCGAGTGAACCGGGTTCCCACTCTCCACCAGCATCGCCCGATAGCGCCTGGGATGATCGGTAAGAATCTCTTCAGGGATCACGTTGCACGGGATCAGCCCTGTGATGATTCGCGCTCCCACAACCGGGCTTCGTTTCTCGAGCTTCTCCGCCGCTCCTTTGTTTAGCACGCTGCCCTTGCTCGAAGCGTTCAGTCCTATTAGAGGCGAAACCGCATAGTTAGTTCCCTTCCGACCAAAATTGCCGGTAAGGATCCAGATCAACCGATTTAGATAGCTGCCAAGCGTGGAGTGCACGGACATCTGCATTCCGAGGTCTTCGATGACTGAGACACTCTTTGCCCCGGCGATGCGTCTTGCGGTAGCACGCAGCTGACCCTCCGGCACACCGCAAATCCGAGCGTACCCGGCAACCGGAATCGCGGCGAAAAGCGGCTCGATTGCTTCGAGACCGTTGGCGTGTTCTGCGAGCCAGTCGCGAGCGATCAGATTCTCCTGAACCAAAACCGCCACCAGCGCGGATAGACACCACGCGTCGGTTCCCGGATTGATCGCGAGATGATAGTCAGCCATCTCGGCGGTCTCGCTGCGGCGTGGATCGATTACCACGATCGAGCGATCGGGGTCTTTGGCTATCTGGCGCAACGTTGCGCGAGCCCGGGCGAAGCCGTGCGACTGCCAGGGGTTCTTGCCGATGAACACCGCTACTTCGCAGTGCTCAAAGTCGCCGTGTACGCCGGTGCCCAGCATTCGGCCGTTCACCCAGAACTCGCCGGTCTTTTCCTGTGCCAGCGCGTTCGAACGGAATTTCGAGCCGAGCGCTTTCAGGGTGCTGTCGGAATAAGTACCGCCGAGATGATTCCCCTGGCCGCCTCCTCCATAATACAAAATCGTCTCGCCGCCGTGCTGCGATTTGATCTGCAGAAATCGGTCTGCGATCTCTGTGATGGCGGTGTCCCAGTCGACGGCCTCGAAGCTGCCGTCTGCGCGACGCCGGAGCGGAGTGGTCAACCGGTCTGCGGTGTTCTGGTAAGAGTCCAGACGCTGGGGCTTTTCGCAGGTGTAACCAAGCGATGAAGGATGAGCCTTGTCGCCGCGAACGCGCTCGATGCGACGGTGATCCGCACCGCCTAATTGAACTTCGATTCCGCAGTTCAGACTACATAGAATGCAAGCAGTCTGGTGCCACCCGTCGTTGCGTGCTTGTGTCATAATCGCCCTCCGTTCCGGGTTCTGGGTTCAGGGTTCTGGGTTCTGAGTTCAGGGTTCAGGGTTCCGCGTTTCCGGTTGTGTCTGATGAGTCTCCGACGCGAACGCTTGAAGCCTGAACCCTGAAACCTGAACCCCGAACCCTGAACCCCGAACCCTGAACCCTGAACCCTCAAACCGGAACTAGATTCCCTCGGACAACCCACGAGTAACCCATCCGTGATGTTGCCGCGCGTGGTCTCCGTTGACTGCGATAACCCCGCCGATAGTGCCATCAGCCCAGGGCGCGCCCGGCAGACGCTCCGCCAGCTGCTCATCCGAGAGTTGGGCGAGCAAGGCGAGCGTCTCGCCGCGAATCTTCTGACCGAGCGCCACAATTTCGCTAAAGCTCTTGTCTCGATGTTTTTGCACCCACGCCTCATTCATCGCGTGCACGCGGGTCATCACTTCTTCGCGTGATGAAGGTGTGCCGTCCGAGTTCTTCATTATCCCGATCGGATTGGGATCGCCGGCTATGTACTTCCGAATAATGCCGTTGAACGCCGCTTCTATGCCCGCGAGATGAGCTAGATGGTCCTTGGCGGTCCAGGATGCTGCAGGATCGTGTCTGCTGGTAGTGATTCTTCGGGTCAATTCGTCGGATGGCATAGCGGCCCAGGTCTCCAACGTCCAGGCCCGCTCCTGGTTGAGCTTGATCTCGATCTCCGTGCGGTTCATCTGTGGACTCCGATCTTTTGGTGTCGTGACGGGTTATTACGTCGAACAATTCGTACGCGGAAGAACGAATTCATTCGTTCTCTTCATCCTCGCGTATCTTCAATGCCGCCAGGTAGTAACGAATTTATTCGTTCTGTTCATCTTCGCGAATCTTCAATGCCCCGGCGCGACAAGATCTTAAAATCTGATCCGAAAGCTTTTCATTTTTGACCGCCCGCGACAGCATCAAGCCGCCCACACACTGCGCGATGATCGCCAGCGCTTGATCGCGAGACGATGATGAGCTCTCAGACAACAGGTTCTCGATCTCACTCAGGAATCGCAGAAACTCGAGCTCGTAGCTTTCTCTCGTGGCATCGCTTTTTCGAGACACGTCCGAGGTTAGAGCGGGTAGCGGACAGCCGCTGCTCACATTATCGCGATGGGTCCGGCTGAGATAGCCTTTGATCAAACCGACGAGCGGATCGACGGTACCGACGGTGTTGCCTTTGATCGCGCGCAACCCTCGGTCAGGACCAAGCGCCGTTGTCATTGCTTCCGCGAACAACGCTTCCTTTGAATCGAAGTGAGCGTAGAAGCCTCCGGCGGTCATCCCGGCTTCCGACATGATCGCGTCGACTCCGACTCCGTCATAGCCGGACTCTCGAAACAGCCTGGCAGCGGCGTCCAGAATTCTCCGTCGAGTCTCTGCCTTTTGCTCTCTCGGATATCGCACGCGGTTGATAGTATGACGATCGTCATACTATAGTCAAGAATTGTAGTCCGTGGTCCGTAGTCCGTTACCCGTCGTTCACTGGTCATTTGTCAACATCACTACGAACCACGGACTACGGACCACGGACTACGGACCACGGACCACGGACTACGGACTTAGCTCTCGCTGTCTACTTCCGCGGGCCTGCGCTAAAATAGAAACCGTTGGTGACGTCTATGAAACTGGTAATGGTCGGTGGTCACTCGAGAAATGTCGGAAAGACTTCGGTGGTCGCGGGAATCATAGCTGGGTTACCCGAGTTCAATTGGACCGCCGCAAAAATCACCCAGTTCGGTCACGGCGTCTGTTCAGTAAACGGTGAAGCGTGCGGCTGCGCGGTAAGCGAACACCAGTTCTCAATCACCGAAGAACGCCTTCGGGACACCGGCACCGACACGTCTCGGTTTCTTGCGGCTGGCGCACGGCGGTCCTTGTGGGTGCGCACAAAACAAGGCGAGCTCGTTACCGCATTACCGGGCTTCAGGGCGAAGATCGAAGCCGACGAATTTGTCATCGTCGAGAGCAACAGCCTGCGGCGCTTTATTACGCCGGCGTTGTATATTCAAGTGCTCGACGCTACAAATCAGGACTTCAAGGTGTCGGCGCAACAGTACTTCGATTTAAGCGACGCTTACATACTGGTGAAAAAGAAAGGCCAGAAGGATCCGACTCCGGCTGACAATGCGCTGCTGGCGCGCGAGATCGAAAAGAACAAGCCGTATTTTTTTGTGAACGAAGAAGACAGTTTTATTAGTCAGGAGGTTGTCGAGTTTGTCCGATCAAGACTCGCAGTTGGCGCCGGTGATGTTGCGAGACGCGTACGCCCGGCCAATTAAAGACCTGAGGATTTCGGTCACCGATCGCTGCAACTTTCGCTGCACGTACTGCATGCCTTTGGAGGAGTACGTATGGATCGATCGCAGCGAGATTCTCAGTTTCGAAGAGATCACTCGGCTGGCGCGTCTATTCGTCGGTCTTGGCGTGGAGAAGATCCGGATAACCGGCGGCGAGCCGCTGGTGCGCAAGGACCTTCATATGCTTGTTGGGATGCTATCGAGTATCGAGGGACTCCGCGATCTCTGTCTGACGACCAACGCTTCGCTGTTGGGCGACCAGATCGATGATCTGGCAGGCGGCGGTCTCAAACGCATCAACGTGAGTCTCGACACATTGGTACCTGAAAAGTTCAAACTGATTACCAAGCGCGGGGATCTGGACAAGGTTCTGGAAGGTTTGTTTGCGGCTAAGAAGCTCGGGCTTCACCCGATCAAGATCAACGCGGTGATCGAGCGAGGGGTGAACGACAATGACATCCTCCCGCTGGTTGAGTTTGCGCGAGAACACGGATTCTCGATGCGCTTTATCGAGTATATGGATGTAGGCAACGCAAACAACTGGATCTCAGAGAAGATGGTATCGAAGAAAGAGATTATCGAAACGATCGATGCGCGATACCCGCTTCGAGAAGTCGGCCGAGAACACGGCACTGCGCCGTCCGTTGACTACGAGTTCACGGATGGTATTGGCGACATTGGAGTAATCGCATCAGTGACCGAACCATTTTGTTCGAGCTGCACCCGAGCTCGGCTGACAGCAGACGGCAAACTCGTAACTTGCCTATTCTCCGATGTCGGCCACGATTTAAAAACGCTGATGCGCGGTGGCGCGACCGATGAGCAGTTGGTAGAACTGATCAGCTCAGTTTGGCGCCAGCGGACGGATCGTTACTCCGATGAGCGTCTGGAAGCAATGAACTCCCCGGAAGGTTACCAACCGAAGAGTCATCACAAGATCGAGATGATTACGTTGGGGGGATAACTGACAGCCGCTCAATTATTCCATGACACGCGCCGGCGGCTTGATCTCGATGTGTCCGTGATTGTCATGCCCGTCAGCGAAAACACAAAGACCCTCACCTCTCAGCACCGCGTCATTTAGAAGCACTCGTTTGGCAAGCGGTTGTGCTCGAAACGCCAGTAACATTGCCCTCATCGCGTTTCTGTCATACGAAGTGCTGCCCACGGTGATGCCGCCGCCGACACCTCCATCCTTGCGAGGCAATCTGATATCCGAAGCGAGTCCGCTTTGATGAGTCGCGTGCGCGCCAGTAAACCCACCCTGCGGAAGGCTGGTGTCATTGATCGACAGCGGCGGCGCAGTGGGATGGCTGTTCATAAAGCTCACTCGGTATGCTGCGCCCGAAGTTCGAAGCGTATCAGCGAGCCAGTCGACGCCGAAGTCGTGGTTGTCGGAATGGTCGGCCAATTCGGTATTTACAAACCCTTCCGCGATCGACCCTGGCGGCATCATCAGCCAGCGAGGAGCGTTTAACGCCTGGAGCCACTTGAGAGTATCGCCGTTCTCATCGACCCGGCCGTCACCGGTAATCGTATTTAGCCCAGCTTTAATAGTCTGAAATAGCTTGATCGTCTTGATCGTCAGCTGGTCGACCTGATCAATCGCGCCTGCCCCGGCAAGCCAATCATAGCCCAGTTCGATAAGGCGCGTTTTCACCGTGCGAACATCGTCGGGGTTGTTTAGTCCTCCAGCGCCGACGTTGCCCTGAATGTTTATTGGCATTTTGAACCTCCGTGACGAGTGCTCGGGTTGCCTCGCTATAGCACGAATTTATTTGTTACTAAAAAAGTGGTTGAGACCATTTGCACGCCCTTTCGAGCTTATACTCCTTGGGTGTCGGTGGCGCAGCTGCGTTCAGTAAACCTTCAAGTCGTGGTCGCGCTCTGAGAATAGATACGTTTACGGCTTTGGCTGGCCCGCACCGCTTTCCGACTCTACATTCCTTGTTTTGGATCCCTTGCGCAGCAGGTTCTTCACGCCGAACAGCGATTCCAGGGTGTCTTCCCAGAACGGCGCGCCGACGCTGAGTAAAAACGTCATCACTATCCAACCGGCAAGGGTCATGAAGTCGTGTCTGCGCCTGCTAAGCCACCCCTGCTTAGACCAGAGGTCCGTGTTGAATCTCTCTTTAACGCCTTGCCAAGTGAGAGGTTGAAACCCGAAGCCGCTTAGATTTGCAACGTCCTTGCGAATCTTCTCTATGTCTTGCTCGATACTTTCAACGGTCACCTTTTCCGCATCCTCCGCAGCGGTTTTCCCCTTTTCCGCGTCTGCCTTTGCTTCGTCTGCTTTTGCCGCTTCGGCTCTTTTCGCTTCCGCGTTCGGGGTGCCTACCGCTGCGTCTGCTTCTTCTTTCGCCTTTTTTGCTTTTTCGGCGGCTTTCTCCGCGTCTTCCGCTGTTTGAGTGACCTTATCTTTGGCGGTTGCCCGACGTGACTCGTTGGCTTTTGTGCGCTCTTCGCCTATCTGCACAAGCTGATTCCGTAAGGAATCATTGGTCACAACATTCTTGTAGACTTCGAAAACGCTCGCATTGAGGTAAGCGACGACAAGAAAGCTGATCACTATCGCCCAGGTCTTCATGCCGCGTGTGTAACGTTCCTCGAAGCTCTGCGTCACGGTGTCGTACCAGGTCTCAACTTCGCCGAGCTTTATTCGCAGCGGGGACACTGCATCGTCCAACATCTTGTTTATCTTGGCCAAAGCCTCCGAAATCTGTCTTAACAAATCCGACAGGGCTTCTAGATTTGTGATGACTCCCGCCGCCGCGGAAGCTTTCTTCGCTGCGTCCAGATCCTCCGCTACCTTCTTTTGGATTTCTCCCAGGTTTGCCAGCACTTTCGACAAGTCAATGTCACGTAGGTGCAAAATGTTCCCGATGACTAGCGGGGAAGAGCCGGCGAAAACGGAGCTAAGGTCATTCAACAACGGAGCGAGTAGTTGTTGCAGCAGGGCAAACTTGGCGTTGGCGTCGCCACTCAGATCGCCAAGGTGGTTTTTGTTGATCGTGTTGATCGCGCTTTCCAGGCCGGCGATTTCGCCGAGGGCCAATTTCAATTTGGCCGTGAAGCCGCCCAACAGTGAATCGGGTAGGACCTTGCCCATGATCTTCTTCAGATCCTCTTTGGAAATCGAGTCCAGCATTCGTTTGCCGGTTTGGGCTACACGGCCGATCTCTTCAAATCCCTTTATTACTTCATCGAAGAGTTTTTTGACGTCGGGACTAGGGTGCGCCGACGGGTCATTCGGATGCGGGCCACGGGTTATGAATTCATAAACCTTCCTCAGTATCGGAGACGAACCGAAGATCCGCTGCAGCCAGACTCGCAGTTTGCCGCTCATCGAAGTTGGTGCGGGTCCGGCAGCAGGATTGAAGTTGACTACGTTCTCGAACAGGTCAACAAGCGAGTCTTCAATTTGGCGGGACTTGATCTTTAATGCTTTCTTGAGCACCGATTGAATAGACTGCACTATTAAGCTCAACAGCAGAATCACAACAACGACCGCGATGATGTTGTCCAGCGCGTTGATATTGATCATAAGCTCCTCCCATCTTGTGTGTCCGGTCGGAAGGGCCGGACGCGCTTGGGGCGCGATGCAGTGAATACGCTCCGTCGCCGGTCACACGGCAGCTTAAGTTTTTCGGAGCCGCAAGCTCGCTCTCTATTCGTTAAAGTAATGATCCTGTCGCTTCTGGTTTTGCCCGAACTCCTGGCGCCGTAGGTCATATCACAAAAAGCGGCCCTCTGTGAATAACCTATCTAGCCTGGAAGGGTATGATGTCATCATCGTTCACGCGCCTCGCTCGAGCACCAACGGCAGTCCCGTTCGGTAAGGACTTAGCTCCTGCTAGAGAGGCCCCTTAGCCAATCCCGAGATTGCGATGTGTTCAATTGTTAATGGTGGAGGAGTTCAAAACATTTCAGCCCATTTGAACCACTGTTCAGAGGTACAAATCTAATATCCGGCTGGACAGAGCATTCTTTGCCGCGGGATGCCGCAGATCTTTGCAGGGCAACCGACAGTTGTGTTAGGTAGAAACAGTCCCAACACCGATGTGGACTTACTTCCCATCGCGGGTGTGACTAAGCCGCTATTTAGGCCGGCGAAACCTACACCAATACTTCCCGGTTCGAAATTCGCCATGAACTAAAGGGGTTGGGCGATTATGGCCACGTGCTTCCGCCCCCTCCATAACAGATAAAGGGTTCGCTCAAAACCCTTTTTTTTCGCGTGCTTGGAGACAGATCCGGCACGAAGTAAAACCTTCCGTTAAGCCCCGCCGGTTTAAATAAATCGTCATAATAGAGATCCATGTGGTCCGAAAACGTCGAGTGCATACCTGTCATCGACGCAGGCTGCGCCGCCCTTCGATTCTGTAAAATATACTCGATATGGTCAGGTCGCATATTGAACAGCGCGATCTCTGTCACGCAAACTGGCACGGTGATTAACTGGGTACCCCACTGAACTGTTACTTGCTCACTACCATTAAGACCGATTACCGCTTCCATAATTGAAGCGACGTAGCCATACTTTTTAACAACCCCATTATTGACGGCGTAGAACTTACGCTCACTTAGTTCTGCAGCGCCGAAACAGCCTGTTCTGAACACAAGTGTCGGCCGTAATCTACCTGCTTCTTGATCTAGATTTCGTGAGTGTAGTTCGCGGCCCTCGAAATCCAAGATCCAATCAAAGTCATAAGGGCCATGTTCGGGCGTGGTATCACGGTCGGCGGGCTCGCCCCATCCAATGTAATCGGTGCAGCCACGAATCGTGACGCCTTTAGATTGATTTTTGCGTATCGTCATTGTCTCGGGTTGACCTTGGAGACTCCGGTGATTGAAGGCCAGCATTGGGAAATCCGCGGGACATGTCGCTTCGGTGACTGCAAGTGCAAATAAATGATCCTGGCGCGTGCTGAGAATTCCCACTCTGGCTTCATTTCGCATGGCGGGCGTTGCCGGATTTCCATCCGGGAATGAGAAGAAGAAAAGGCCATAGAATAGGACTCTCAGAGTTCTTTCGCCGCCTTGATCCGGGCAACCGTAATCCACATTGGCTTTGCTAACACGCTGCACTGATGTGCTTTGGTCGCCGTCGCTCAGCGTGGTGCTTGCTCTAATTATGGTCAATAAAAACAAAAGTAAAGTTAGAGCGACAACCACGCATGACCGTGAACGCCAAGTGGCACTGGTGTTCATTGTTGCTTGTTTTTTGATGCTTTCCTGAGTCATATTGTAATCCTCCCTTTATCCAAACTAATAATCAGCGATTCCTCCAATCAGATTGAATGACGCCCAGTAGTACGGATGCCGATATCGACTGTCAGCACCGGTGAGCATCGCCACTTGAACTTGTCTGAGTGCTTCTGGGGTTGAGAGCGATTCGCTTTTACGCATTCGATGGAAGCGAATCATCAACTCGGTTGTAAAATCAGAATCAACTGACCACAGACTAGCCACCACTAACGGCACGCCAGCCGCGATGAACGCGTGCGCAAGACTGATCGCACCCTCTCCGCGATAATATCGTTCATTCCCAGTTTGGCACGCAGAGAGCACCGCCAGTTTGGCTAATGGAAGTCTTGTTCGAAAAATCTCCGAAGCTTCCAGCGCTCCGTTCGGAACGCCGGTCCGAGAGTCGTCGCCCGGCTCATCTTCAAGCAGCAACCTTGATTGCATCGGCGATGAATCGCTCGTACGGAAGTGCGACGCCAGATGAATCACGTTTGCTCTCGGCAATTCGCGCAACACCGCCCCTCTGCTCGCGTGTCCTTTGACAAGGCACACTCGTGCGGGATAGTAACCGGCGACCTCTCGCGCCTCGCGTTCCGCTGATGGCAGAGCGGGAAGCTTGCCGTATTGATCCTGTTTGAAGTGAGTCACGCCAACACAAAGCGCAGACTCGCGATTGGTCTGCCTTTTCGCAGCCTCTTCCGTGCAATCGATCAGCACGTTTGAACTCGGCGTCAACGCCAGGGCGTAGTCCTGAATTAGATACCTTGCGGACGACGGCGACAGGAGTGAGTGGAAGGACACATTGTTGAGGATCTTGTCGGGCACGATGAATAATTGAGCGTTCTTGTCGAGTTTGTCTTCAAAAGGCCCAATCAACAGGCGATGCAAATCAGCGCTCAACCGGGCCAATTCGGGCGGATCGGAGACTGGATTTGACACGAGCCCGGAATAGTGTCCGACTATCTCGCTCAGCGATTTTGAATCGGTTGGTTGCGCCGATGATTCCAGCGGCGACGATTTCGTAAAAAACCAAATAATTAGCTTGTCATCGAGGACCGCGTACTGGAGGATCTGCGCTTGTTTCGGCAACTTCGCCTGGAGCCGCTCAAAGACCAGAGGCTCGACGACCGGTAGGGGCGACGTTCTCGAGGCTTCCTCCGGTGCGTTGCGCCCCCGATGGATTTGGTCTCTCAGAGAACGGGCCCTGCTCAGCTCAGCATAATCAAACGCGGCCTGCGGAGAGCCCCTTCTCGAATACTCGAAATCAATCGCAATGTCATATATGTCATTTTCGAGATCGAAAAATGTGTTTCTGTTCACGGCGTCCCATATCTTTAATCGATGATCCTCATAATACCGAATCGCCTTTGCCAGCTCCTCAGCCGCTGACGCATCGTCTCCCATTGCAACATAACTCAATACCAGGCCCTTGTGCCCTTGATGAATAAGAACCGGATGGTTGAGCCTGGTGTATATCTCGATTGACCGATTGTAGTTTGCGATCGCTGCGGGAAAGTCTCCGGCCTGGCGATTGAGGCTTCCAAGATGCAAGGCAGAGTATGCGGTCATCAACGATCCGGGCCTCTCAGTTGACCGTGCCCGTGCTATTTCGAGCGCACGCTCAACATTTGCAAACGCCTCGCCGAGATTATTACTTTTTGCCTGGAGCATCCCCAGATGGACATAGGCGGTGCAGATCATTGTCAGCTCGTCTAGTTTCAGAGCCGCTTCTAGTGCAGATCTTTGGTAGTCGAGAGAGGCGCTCACCAGACTTTCCGAGTACAAGGTCCAAGCTGTTCTTGCGTAGCAGAGGCACTTCTGATTCGGCTCCAACGGAGCGTCAGCGCTGAGCCGCAATAGCTGCTGAACACAATCAAGTGCCTTTGAGTGGTCCCCCAATGAACTGTAGGCCTTTACGAGGTCTGCAAGGGCAATCACTAGCCCGTAAGCATCCTGCGTCTCGGTCGCGACGTCCCTTGAACGATTGCCATCCGCGATTGCTCTGGAATACTCGTTCCGTATCAAATTGTGATTTGCCAACGCGTTTGAGGCTCGCACCTTTAGCCACTTGTAGTCGTCTTCTTCGCAAGCCTCCAGAATCTTTTGGAATCTTACCGGCGCCTGAGCCGAGTTGCCTTGCTGAGTACCGCAAATCGCCAACCAGTAGTCCGCCGAGCGGAACTCGGGTTTGTTCCCGATCTCATCGAAGGTGCGCTTCGCTTGTTCGTAACCTTCATACGCAGCTTTGAAGTTGGATCTTTCAATTTGAGTCTGAGCCGTCCTCGTCAAATCTCGGGCGGTTCTGAGAACTGGGCGTTGTGAGGGTTCCAGACTCCTGTAGAACCGCGCGAGATCGAGCGTGAACCGATCGCCAGTCTGGTCGAGTTCCAACTCTCCGGCGTAGATTAATGCGACAAGATAATCTTTTGACTCCTCGTTCGAAGTCCCGGGCGGAGTCTCCAGATACTGATCGATGAGTCGCTCTGTTGTAGAGTTTCCTACGCGCGCTCGGCTCTTGCTTAGTGCCTCCCACGCTGCACTCTTGTCGTCGGCACGATATGCCTGAAAAAACTGCTGGTGAAGTTGATCTTTTGTTTGTCCGATCCGGCTATCACGTTTCTCAAGCTCCTGAAGCCTTCTTCTCGCTTCGTCAGCCCATCTGGAATTCGGATCCTTATCCAAATAAAAGCGCCAGTCCCGTATGGATTGCTCTGCTGGAAGCATCATGTATTCGTGACATAGCGCTCGATTGAACAGCGCTTCCAGGAGACTGTCATCGAGTTCAATTGCACGATTCAAGTGCCCAATGCTTTTAGCGTACTGCTCCAGACCGCGCCCCTTTTCGCCCGCCGACTCGAATTCTTTTCCCCGCTCGAGTCGCGCAGCCCCGAGGTCGCCGTGAAGCTGGGCGTTCTTCTCATCGAGCTTTAACGCTTTCTCAAACTGGTCTATCGCTTTGTCAAACTCACCCTGCGCTAGATACAACCGGCCCAGATCGTGGTAGGACTTCGCACTCGGATGCTCATTCGCTTCAAGTTGAATCAGAGCTTTTGCGCGGTCGAGGGCAACGTCATCAGATTTGTCTTGCCCGGGTCCGCGCATGGTGGGCGGCGGTGGGGCGTAGCTCCATTCCGTGATTCGCGCTTCAGTCGGGCGTTGGTTGGGATAAGCCTCTCTTAGCGCTAGCATCCCCTTGCTCACTTGCGGTCGCGGTTGGAGTATGAGCCAAGCGACAAGCCCTACGGCGAGAATGATCACTGTGGCGGCAGCGAGCCGTAGATTGGGAGTGGAAAACGCTCTCTTCCACCACGGTAGGCGTTCGACAACGGGTTTGGGATCCGGAGTTGGTTTCGGACTGGGAGCGGGATTCAGATTGCGAGTCGGGTCTAGAGTCGGGTCGGGAACCGGATCTGAGACCGGCGCGCACCTACTCCAAGCCTCCCCGAACTTCAGTTTCTTGCGGCGTTCGGGCGTCACCATGAAATAGCTGTCGAACCGCTCTCGTTCGCCTTCCGACAGCTCGCCGCTAAGGTAGTCGTCTACCAACTCGTCCTCCTCCGCAAGAAGCAGATCGGATAGCTCTTCATCTGCAAATACCTGTTCTTCAAACACTTGCTCATCCGCCTCGCTCAACTCACCAAGCAGATATTTCCTTAGAAGCTCCTTATTGTTGCCTTCTTGTTCCATGACTTCGCCAATCTCTGCTGCCGCAGAAACCGCTCACTTCTTAATGGCGGTTCACTTTGATTTGTTTCATCGTACTTCTAGTCCTAATCTTCACTTCCCCACTTTCTCATCATCCATCGTTCTCTTCCGCGACACACTTTTCAACGCATTCCCGGAGCTGTGTTCTGATTCGGTGCGATCGAATGCGTAGCGCATTTGGGGCAATCCCACGCTCGTCGGCCAGTTTCTTTCTCTCCTCAATCTTTTCGTGCTTCTCACCCGTGTAATATCTCAAAATCAGGTCGCGGTCGTTGTCCGAGAGATGTTTAAGGCATCGCTGCAGGCAGCGGTCCTGAAGCTCTTTATCGTCGTCTGAGCTCGGCGGCTGTTCAGGGTCAAAACTAATTGGTACCGTTTTCCTCCGGTTGAGCCACTCCAACAATACGTAACTCGCGAACCTGAGAAAATACGGCCAGCGTTCGCCGACGTACGTATCAGCAATCTCTGGCACCTTTCGGGTTACTCGGTTTATCGTCTCGTCGGCGAGTTCCTCCGAGTCCACCCCGCACCTCTTATATTCGAAGTATCTTATAAGCCTGAGGCGGATGATCTGGTATGTCGCGATCGCCTGCTCACGATCCGGATCAAGCCAGGTGAGAAATCTCTCGAAGTCTTCCGGAGTAATATCCATGGCTTCTCATCCGAGACCCATTCCGACGCCGTGTGCGTTTGTAAACCGTGAGCCCGGCGACGACTTCGCCTCAACCAAAGCGCTTACGCTCATGAAGCGCTCAACCCTGAGCGGTCTAAATTAGTACCTGAAAAGAAGGGGTCACTTAAATTACAACAAGTGCGGCGCTCAATCTACCACGAGCCATTTCACAAGGCAAAACCTTTTTGCGGTCAAGTTTACTTTGCGACTGTCGATAGCAGTTGGTGCTCGGTCTTACACGGACGCTTCATTTTTCTGCCACCTCAGAACGCCGCGCGCCCACGGCGTTGAACGAGTGACTCCGCAGTTTCCCATCGCGGCTTGTTGAGGTATCTTCTTAGAAACCACCAAACTCAAGGAGGGGACTGCGCGATGCCAAAGACTATCGGAATTCTAACCGGGGGCGGTGATGTTCCGGGATTAAACCCCTGCATAAAAGCCGTCGTCTATCGCGCGATCGATGAAGGCTACCAGGTCCTCGGCATTCGGCGCGGGTGGGGCGGCCTCCTGAACTTTAATCCAAAAGAGCCCGAGAGCTTCTCAGAGCACTTCATACCTCTCGACAAACAAGTCGTCCGCACCATCGATCGCAGCGGTGGAACGATGCTCCATACCAGCCGCACCAACCCTTCCAAGGTCAAGCTCAAAGATGCGCCCGAATTCCTGCGCGATCCTCAACACCCCACTGCCGAAGAAGCCGACGAGCGCCCCCGAGACTACACGCCTCACGTGCTCCGGAACCTCGAGGACCTCGGCATCGAAATGCTTGTGCCCATCGGCGGCGACGATACTCTCAGCTACGGCGAGCGTCTTCATCGCGAAGGCGTCGCAGTCATCGCCATACCAAAGACCATGGACAACGATGTGTTCGGCACCGATTACTGCATCGGCTTCAGCACCGCCGTCACTCGAAGCGTCCAGTTCATTCATCAGCTGCGAACCAGCAGCGGCTCGCACGAACGCATCGGAGTCATCGAGTTGTTCGGTCGCAACAGCGGCGAAACCAGCTTGATCAGCTCCTATCTTGCCGGAGTCGACCGCGCGCTGATCTCCGAAGTGCCCTTTGATCCTGAGCGGCTGGCGAAACTGGTTTTGCAGGACAAACGCTCAAATCCAAGCAACTATGCGATGGTCACTATCAGCGAAGGCGCGCACATGGTTGGCGGCAAAGTGATCGAGTATGGCGAGGCTGACGCTTACGGTCATCGCAAGCTCGGCGGGATCGGGTTGATGGTGGGCGAGGCGTTAAAAACGTTGACCGGCGAAGACATCGTCTATCAACAAATCGCTTATCTGATGCGCTCTGGCGCGCCGGACGCCGTCGATCTGATGGTGTCGGTCAACTTCGCTCACATGGCTATGGACTTGATCATCGAGGGCCGCAGCGGGCGTATGTGCGCGTTGCGCGATGGAACTTACACACACGTTCCCATCAGTACAATCACCAGCGGAGTGAAGCGAGTCGACGTCGATGAACTGTATGACACCGAAGAATACCTGCCCAAGGTTCGAAGAGTACTGGGCAAGCCGATGTTTCTGTATTGATGCGGCATCGTTACGCGACGCTTCACGCTTGACAGCGATCCGTAACAAGAACAACAATAACCCCAGAACGCTTCGAGATTATCCCGCTGGACTCCTATTCAGACGATAGATCGCTATAACCACCGGCGTTGGTGACAAAAGCGATTCCTCGCGTCCTTTCGGTCAGATGTGCCCAAGTAACAACGAGCAAGGTTCGGCGATGGGGGATAAGAACATGAGCCACCACTTCACAAGATTTCTCTTAGTATTTTTGTGCACATTGATCGCGCCGGCATTCGGCGTCACGGCAGCAGCTCAATTCAAGGCCAGCATCCAGGGAACGGTGACCGACCCATCTGGCGCTGTGATCTCTGGCGCGACCGTCCGGGTCACGAATCAGGAGACGGGCAAGGCTCAACAGGTCACCACAAGCGACGATGGCTTTTATCGCGTGTCGGGGCTAGCTCCCGGCAGGTACACGGTCAGCGTCGAGCTGACGGGTTTTAAGAAACAGGTGATCGAAAGCGTTGAGGTCAACGCTGAAGCTCCGCAGGGTCTCGACATAGCTCTTAACGCCGGCCCGGTATCTGAAACGGTCACGATCACTACCGGGGAAACATCGGCGCAGCTTCAAACCGAGACAGCTAACATCAACCGCGCTATTACTACACAGGAAATCCGACAATTACCCCAAGTCGGGCGCGACCCTTATGAGCTGATTCGCCTCACGCCCGGCGTTTTCGGCGACGGCGCGCGCGGCGGCAATGGCAATGCCGTCAACATACCGAACACATCGGGGCCCGGCGGCTCGAATACCTCCATCTTTCAGGTCGAGAATCAAGTTCAGATCTCTGCCAACGGCCAGCGCGTATCGGCTAATAACTTTCAGATAGACGGCGTGAGCGTCAACAGCCTCGGCTGGGGAGGCGCGGCGGTCGTCACACCGAATCAGGAATCTGTCAAAGAGATACAGGTGCTGTCGACCACTTACTCGGCGGAGGACGGGCGCAACACAGGCGCGCAGATCAAAGTAGTTTCGCAGAACGGGACCAATGAGTTTCACGGCAGCGCTTTGTTCAAGTACAACTCTCCAGGCCTGAACGCCTTCAACAAGTATGATGGCCCGACCATTCCGCGCCAGCGCGTCGAGAATCGCTTCCGGCAGTTTGGCGGAAGCGTCGGCGGCCCCATCATAAGGGACAAGTTGTTCTTCTTTTTCTCGTATGAAGGTTTGCGCAACAACTCCAACCGGTCCCGAAACGCATTCGTCGAGACATCTGAGTTTCGGGCTTTGGTTCGGAGTATAAGGCCCACCAGTCTGGCGGCCAGGCTCTTCGGCACGGCGGGGGTCGAGCCGCGTATCGTACAGGTGATACCCATCTCGTGCGTTGACGCTGTTGTGCCGGGGACAACATGCCAGCAGGTTTCGGGAGGGCTTGACCTAGGGTCGCCGGCACTGCAGCTCGGTTCTCGCATCGGTTTCGACCGAGACGGCGGGGGCCTCGATGGCATCCCCGACGTTCAACTCGTCCAGCTGGCAATTCCCGGAAGCGAGCGCGGCCATCAATTCAACACTCGCTTCGACTTCAACTATGGCGCCAACGATCTGTTCGCGGTCAGCACCTACTTCACGCGCCGAGACGACCTTCAAACCGACGTAGGCAACACGGCTGCTCGCCCTATCGGGGATTTGACGTTCAAACCCCTCAATTCTGCGGTGACCTTTACATGGAATCACATCTTCTCGGCGACGACCCTCAACGAGGTGCGCTTCAACTTCACGCGCTTCTCTTTCAATCAAGTCGAGTCGGCCGAAGAAGCCAACTTTGGGCTTCCCCAAATTAAGGTAGAAGGGCTGAATCTTCGTACCGCTATCCCGAGCCTGGGCAGCCCTCTAATGGGTGGCGATATATTCTTCGGAGCCGATCGCGAAGAGACTACTCCAGGCATATTCGCCCAGAACACGTTCGAGTTCCGCGATACTTTGAGCAGAGTCATCGGTAATCACGGCATGAAGTTCGGCGTCGAAATTCGCAAGGAGCAGGACAACAATAATCTCTTAGGCGGCGCGCGTCCGCAGTTCGGCTTCTTTACGCTGTTCGGACTTGCCAACGACACTCCGATTTTTGAAGAGATAAACACGGACCCGCTGACAGGCGGCGCGGGTGACGCGCAGCGCTATTTCCGCACCACCACGTATGCGCTCTTCGTGCAGGACGACTGGAAGGTGCGGCCCAACCTCACGCTCAACCTGGGGCTGCGCTGGGAGTACTTCACGCCTATCAGGGAGAAGCGGGACAGGCTTAGCAACTTCATCTTTGGCCCCCCAGGTCAGGAACTAACTGGAGGGAAGGTCGTTGTTACCGACCAGGTTTTTGAGCCGGACCGTAATAACTTTGCTCCTCGCCTGGGCTTCTCCTGGAGTCCGGGAATGTTCGAAGACAAACTAGTGCTGCGCGGGGGCTTCGGCATCAGCTACAACCGCATCTTCAACAACATCCTCTCTAACCTGCGCGGCAACCCTCCGTTCTTCGCGCGCAGGTTCGCCTGCTGCGCCTTCCAGGACTCGGACACGGACATCATTCGTCAGATCTTCTTTACCTTCGGCGCGAACCAATCGCCTTCCAGCTTTCCTGCGAACCCCAACATCAGTCCGGCGATTGACCCTCAGACGGGTGGCCTCATCGACAGCCAGACGGGCGGAATTATCGCGACAGAGGTGTACGGCACGCCCCCCGAAGTGCCTAATGCTTACGTCTACAGCTACTCGCTCGATGCCGAATACCGTCTGCCGTTCAACCTTCTCGCCTCGCTCGGTTATCAGGGCAGCAACAGCCACAAGCTGATTCGGACAACAAATCTGAACTTCCTCTTCGATGCGGACAATCCATCCTTCTTCCAGATATTCTTTGCGCTGCCGGACGTGAATGCGAATTACAACGCGATGAACGCGCGATTGTCGCGCAGGTTCGCGCAGGGGTTTCAGGTGGACGGCATCTACAGATGGAGCAAGAGCATCGACACGGTCTCGTTCGAGTTTGGCGGGAACGCTAATCAGACCGACCCGCGAGACATACGACAGCAGCGCGGTCCTTCGGATTACGACGTGAGGCATAACTTTATCTTGTCGGGGTTATGGGACCTGCCGATCTTCCGTGAGCGTCGAGATGTCATCGGCAAGATATTAGGCGGGTGGCGAATAACCGGAGTGCTGACCTTGCACTCAGGCTTTCCCTGGACGCCCAAGCATTGCAACGACCTCAACGGCGATGGCCAGGGGTGCTTTGAACGTCCTGCGCGCTTCTTTGGCGGTGACCTCGACCCGTCTAATGATAACTTCACAAAGCCTGGAGGCATTTTTCCGGGCAGCGAAATACCTTTCAACGGGCAGCCAGGCGGAACAAGATACTTTGACATCACCACCCTTGGGTCTCCGGCCGTCGGACGCAACACGTTTCGCGGGCCGAATTACCGCTCGGTAGATTTCAGCTTCGTCAAGCAGTTCGGGCTGCCCGACCTTCCCGGTCTGGATGAAGGAGCTAATCTTGAGCTGCGTGCTAATTTCTTTAACGCGTTCAACACTTTGAACCTGCTGCCGTTCAATTACAGCGATGACAATACATTTGTCTTTAGTCCGAACTTCGGGCGCGCATTAGGGGCACAGGCCGGTCGCGTTGTAGAATTTCAAGCGCGGTTCAGATTTTAAGACGGCCAACTTTCGCGCGAATAGATGGGGCGAATTGCCTATCTATTCGCGCGTCCCTACCCTGAAACGCCTGCTTCTTACTCATGCCGGGTCTAACGTTACTCATCATTAAACGACTCTGAAGGAGATTCTGAAATGAGGCTTGCGAAACCGACGAGCTTATTATGGGCGATCTTGCTCGCAGCTTCGATGATGCCTGTCGTCGCCTCGTCGTCGCAGTCAGATATCGAAAAAAAGATCGATGCGCTGATTGCGCGTATGACGCTTGAAGAGAAACTGGGCCAACTTCAGCAGCTCGACGGCGAAGCAAACGGCAACTATCGATCCGAACACATCGAGCTGGCCCGACGCGGGTTACTCGGATCAACTTTGAATGTTCGCGGCGCTCGCAGAACAAATGAGCTTCAGCGGGTTGCCGTCGAGCAATCTCGTTTGAAGATTCCGCTGATCTTCGGTTTTGATGTGATTCATGGTTATCGCACGATCTTCCCTGTCCCGCTCGCCGAGGCTGCAAGCTGGGACGCGGCCCTGGTCGAGCGCGCCGCGGCGGTGGCGGCGTCGGAAGCGGCGGCTGCCGGAGTGCGATGGACATTTGCGCCAATGGTCGATATCGCGCGCGACTCGCGGTGGGGCCGAATAGTGGAAGGAGCGGGCGAAGATCCATATCTAGGCGCGGTAATGGCCGCCGCGCGGGTTCGTGGATTCCAGGGCCGCGATTACAGCGCTCCAGACAAAGTGGTAGCCTGTGCCAAGCACTGGGTTGGATACGGGGCGGCCGAGGGCGGCCGCGATTACAACACCACCGATATGTCTGAAAACAGACTCCGCGAGGTTTACTTTCCTCCGTTCAAGGCGGCCGTCCACGCCGGCGTCGGAACCTTTATGAGCGCATTCAATGATCTCAACGGCGTTCCCACCTCGGCGAATCCTTTTACGCTCACAAAGGTGCTTCGCGACGAATGGAAGTTCGACGGCTTTGTCGTAAGCGACTATGAATCAATACGGGAACTGATAAACCACGGACTCGTTGCCGACGAATCGGAGGCGGCTCACGCCGCGCTCAGCGCAGGAGTGGACATGGAAATGGTTAGCCGAACCTACGGGAAATACGCGCCAGCGCTTATTCGACAGGGCAAGCTGTCTCAGCGCATCATCGATAACGCGGTGCGTCGAATACTCCGAATCAAGTTTCGCCTTGGACTTTTTGATAAGCCGTATGCGGATGAAACCCGAGAGCAGAGAGCTCTATTGAGTCGCTCTAACATCGCCACCGCACGTGAAGTCGCCGCTCGTTCATTAGTGCTTCTGAAGAACGAGCGCAACGTTCTGCCGCTCAGCAAAGAGGTTCGCTCGATAGCGGTGATCGGCACGCTTGCCGATAATCAGACGGACATGCTCGGCTCCTGGTCGGGTGACGGAAGGAAGGAGGACGTAGTAACGCTGCTCGATGGAATCCGCGCAAAAGTTCCCCAAACAAAAATCACTTACGCGAAGGGTTGCACCGTTTCAGGCACAACTGATGGAGCCGATGAAACGCGCTTGATAGACGAAGCTGTCCGAGCAGCGCGCGAGTCTGACGTTGCAATCGTAGCCGTAGGCGAATCCGCTGATATGTCCGGAGAGGCGGCGTCGAGGGCTTCACTTGATCTGCCGGGGCGTCAGCTTGAGCTGGTTAAGGCAGTCGTCGCGGTCGGAAAGCCGGTGGTAGTAGTGCTAATGAACGGACGCCCGCTGACAATCAGCTGGATCGCGGATAATGCGCCCGCCATTCTTGAGGCGTGGTTCGGGGGAAGTCAGGCTGGAAATGCGATCGCCGACGTGCTGTTCGGTGACGTGAGCCCCAGCGGAAAACTGCCGGTGACCTTTCCCCGAGCGGTCGGCCAGTTACCGCTCTACTATGCACGCAAGAACACCGGGAGACCGCCTGATCCGGCCAACAAATACACATCAAAGTACCTGGATGTCCCGGTCACTCCGCTCTATCCGTTTGGATTTGGACTGAGCTACACAGCCTTCCGGCTGACTGCTCTGCGGCTCAGTTCGCCGAGCATCGCGCAAGGCAATCACATGAAGGTGAGTACAGACGTTGAGAACGTTGGCGCACGCATCGGCGATGAAGTCGTGCAGCTTTACGTCCGGGACGTCGCCGCAAGCGTCACGCGACCGCTGAAGGAGCTGAAAGGGTTTGAACGAATCACGCTCAAGCCTGGCGAGAAGCGGCGCGTCGAGTTCATCCTGTCAACGGAACAACTCGGGTTCTACGACAGAAATATGCGCTTTGTCGTCGAACCAGGCGAGTTCCGCGTGTACGTCGGCACAAACTCAGCCGAGGGGCTCGAAGCAAGCTTCCGCGTTGTAGAATAGTGACCGTGATCAGTATACGTGACACGCTTATACCCTCGATCTTCTTTGACCTCCATTCACCAAACGATCGCCCGCAAACAGACACGCCGAGCGAAGTCAATTTGTCACAGGTATCCTGAATCCGTGGTCACTCATCCTCATCCTAAAACTGACCTGAGATCTTCCGCTATGTTGAGCGCGGTCGTCTGTCTCGTTCTCGCTGTCTGCACGCTTGCAAACTCCACCGTCGCGATGACGGCTGAGCGATACCGGCTCTCGAAGATCGAGGAAGCTTTTTTAGAAGATCTCTCGCATCGAGCCTTTCTTTACTTCTGGGAACAAACCGATCCGGATACGGGGCTTGTGCTGGATCGTGTAGGAGCAGACGGGACGCCACACGACGATACTCATCGAAACGTTGCAAGCATCGCCGCTACCGGATTCGGTCTTACGGCGCTGTGCATCGCGGCCGCGCGGGGTTGGGTCCAGCCTCACGCAGCTCGCGATCGCGCAAGAACGACTCTGCGCTTTTTTGCCGAGCGAGCTCCGCGCGTTCACGGCTGGTTCTATCACTGGATGGACACCCGCACCGGCGCGCGAAAATGGAACTGCGAAGTCTCGTCGATCGACACGGCGTTGTTGCTGGGCGGCGTGCTGACAGCGCGGCAATTCTTTCGGGGAGATAGAGAGATATACCGACTCGCAACCAAACTCTATGAAGATGTCGATTTTCAGTGGATGCAAAATGGACATCCCGGGCTCCTGTCACACGGGTGGAGACCCGAATCTGGGTTTCTCGCCCCGATGTGGGACACTTACAGCGAGCACACAATTCTGTATCTGTTGGCCATTGCTTCACCCAAACATCAGATAACTCCGGGCTCGTGGTGGGCATGGAAGCGTGACTGGATCACTTATGCGGGGTACTCGTACATGGCAGGGGCTGCTCCGCTATTCATACATCAATACTCGCAAGCGTGGGTCGATTATCGGGGCCAACGAGAAAAGCAGCTTCCGCATATCAACTACTTCGAGAATTCAATAAAGGCCACTCGCGCGCACAGGGCCTTCTGCATCGATTTAGCGAAAGAATTCCCCGGCTACTCCGAAACCATCTGGGGTATCACCGCCTCAGACAGCGCAAAAGGGTATGTAGCCTGGGGCGGTCCGCCGCGTGATCCGAACATCGACGGCACAGTCGTGCCATCCGCGGCGGCCGGTTCGTTGATGTTCACGCCGGATATTTGTCTCTCAGCTCTTCTTTCAATGCGCGACAGGTTTGTCAAACCCGACAAGAGTATTTGGGGCCGCTACGGTTTCGTTGACGCATTCAATCCAAATACTGGATGGATCGATCGAGACGTAATCGGCATCAACGTTGGCATCACGCTCTTAAGCGCTGAGAACCTGCGAACCGGTTTTGTCTGGCGCTGGTTCATGCGTAACGCCGAGATTCCGAGTGCGATGCGGTCAGTTGGGCTGATTAAAGAGCGGCTGCTGAGTCATCGCTTCGCGTCGTCACGACCGCCCGCGCGCTTTGCCAGCTTTGGAAATGAGTAGGGAGATTCCGGTGTGCCTCCGAGTGTGTAAGCGAACCTGACGGGAAGCTAGAAAGCTGGCGGCTGGAGCACACTACCGTTAAGTGATATTGTGCGCCCGTTGCTTGTTTTAGCAGTCCAATTTCCAAACTCAAACCACTAAGTTCAGAGGCTGAACATGAACCTCACCGCGATCGACTGGATCATCATGCTGGTGTACTTCGTCTTTGTGCTCGGAATAGGCCTTGCCTTGAAACGATACATGAAAACGAGCACCGACTTCTTCTTGTCCGGGCGCTCGATTCCCGCCTGGATTACCGGGCTCGCCTTTATCTCTGCCAACCTCGGCGCGCAAGAAGTGATCGGCATGGGGGCTTCGGGGGCGAAGTACGGAATAGCGACCAGTCACTTTTACTGGGTCGGAGCAATCCCGGCGATGGTGTTCGTGGGCATTTTTATGATGCCCTTCTATTATGGCTCGCGCGCGAGATCGGTTCCCGAATACCTGAAGCTTCGCTTTGACGAGAAAACTCGAGGATTGAACGCGATATCGTTCGCGGCGATGACCATCTTTTCGTCGGGAATTTCGATGTACGCGATGGGTTTGCTGCTTCAAACCTTACTAGGCTGGGATTTCAGCTTTAGTGTGTTGATTTCGGCGGTGATCGTACTGTTGTACATTTTTCTTGGAGGTCTTACATCGGCGATCTACAACGAGGTGCTTCAGTTTTTTCTTATCGTGCTTGGGTTTCTGCCATTGGTTTTTCTCGGACTAAAAGACGCGGGCGGCTGGTCCGGTCTTCAGGCGAGGCTTGCGGTCGTCGCCACACAGCAAGGATTTGAATCCGGCGCGTGGTCGCACTCCTGGCAGTTCCTGGATAAGCCTTCATCAAACCCTATGGGAGTTGAATGGTTTGGAATGGCGATGGGTCTGGGGTTCGTGCTGTCGTTCGGTTATTGGTGCACGGATTTCCTTGTCGTGCAACGAGCAATGGCGGCCAATTCGATGTCCGCGGCCCGAAGAACGCCGCTGATCGCGGCGATACCGAAGATGTTCTTTCCAGCGCTGGTGATCCTGCCCGGAATGATCGCGATCGCGCTCACCTATCAATCCGGTGAAAGCGGCTTCGCGTTGCCGAAGAAACCCGACGGCGCATTCAACTACGATCTGGCAATACCGATGATGCTGTCGCATTACTTCCCTTCCGGGATTCTGGGGATCGGTCTCACCGCGCTGATGGCCAGTTTCATGTCCGGGATGGCCGGCAACGTCACCGCGTTTAACACGGTATGGACCTACGACATTTATCAGTCTTATCTCAAGCGGGGAGCGAGCGATCAACATTACTTGTGGATGGGACGAATGGCGACCGTGTTCGGTATTGCAATATCGGTGGCCGCGGCTTATGTAGCGCGAGGATTCAACAACATCATGGACATGCTTCAATTGGTGTTCGCCTTCGTCAACGCGCCGCTGTTTGCCACGTTCCTGCTTGGGATGTTCTGGAAGCGAGCTACCGGACACGGAGCATTTCTCGGTTTGCTGTCAGGCACGATCGCCGCGGCCATTCATCACGGTCTGACCTTGCCGCAACACGCGGTCGCCGGCGTAAAAGGCGGATGGTTCGGCGCGCTGCACATATATCCGAGCGAGATGGCTCAGAATTTCTGGACGGCGATTTTCGCCTGGAGCGCTTGTTTCATTGTTACGATTCTGGTGAGCCTGTTGACGCGAGCCCGCGACGAAAAAGAACTGACCGGTCTCGTTTATTCACTAACGGACCGGCCAAAAGAAGGTCATCTGGCGTGGTATCAGCGGCCGGCTACGCTGGGCATGATCGTGTTGTTGATGACGCTGGTGTTGAATATTGTTTTTTGGTAACCCGTGGAGGACTGATATGGGTCTCGACATTAGACTGCCGATTGGCTTGATGTTCTCATTGTTCGGCGTGTTACTCGTCGTCTATGGATTGATAAGCGATAAGTCGATCTATCAACGTTCGCTCGGGCTGAATATCAACCTCTGGTGGGGTATCGTGTTGTTAGTTTTTGGCGCGGTGATGCTTGCGCTTGGGCGGCGAGGAACCGGCACTGCTAAGCCCGCGGACGCCAGCAGCGAAGGCCGCAAAATGATGAAGGAGACCGCCGCGCGGGACGCTGACAGTGACAACTGAGGCGATGAGCCAACCATTCCAGGCAGCACTCAAAGCAGGCGCCAGAGTCTATCGCGCTCCGGGCCGCGTCAATCTGATCGGCGAGCACACCGACTATAATGATGGATTTGTGATGCCGGCGGCCATTAATCTTTGTACCGAAGCCGCGCTCAAGCCTCGGGACGACCGCATGCTGTCCATTCAATCAGAGAGTTTTTCGGATTGTGTCTCGTTGGATCTTGATGACCAGAATCCCCGGCCTCGAGGTCATTGGAGCGACTACGTGCGCGGGGTCGCTCTTAGCCTCGAACGTGCAGGCTACCGATTGCGCGGCGCGGATCTGGTAATACGCAGCACGCTGCCGGTCGGCGCAGGCTTGAGTTCATCCGCTGCGATCGAGGTGGCGTCTGGTCTGGCCCTGCTCGGGAATTCCGGCCTCGAGATGGATCGCGTCGAGCTTGCCAAACTTTGCCAGCAAGCCGAAAACGAATTCGTCGGAATGCGATGCGGGATCATGGACCAGTTTATCGCGTGCTGCGGGAAGGCCGGAACAGCCCTCATGCTTGACTGCCGTTCGCTGGAGTATCGATTGTTGCCGCTTCCGGAAAACGTGCGGCTGGTAATATGCAACACGTTGGTGAAGCACGAGCTTGCCTCGAGCGAGTACAATACACGACGCGCTGAATGCGAGGCCGGAGTAAAACACTTCGCAAGTTTGCTTCCCGGCATTCACGCGCTGCGCGATGTGTCGGTGAACGACCTTGAACGCTGCGGCGGTGATCTGGATCAACAGATCCTAAAGCGATGCCGGCACGTAATCACCGAAAACGCTCGCGTAATTGAGTCTGCAGCGGCCCTCGAACAAGCCGATTTGCAAACATTCGGTAAGCTGATGGCCGAGTCACATCGCAGCTTGCGGGACGACTACGAGGTAAGCTGTCTGGAGCTCGATTCGATGGTTGATCTGGCTTTGCAAATCGAAGGCGTTTTCGGTGCGCGAATGACAGGCGGAGGCTTTGGGGGCTGCACGATCAATCTCGTCAAAGCCGCTTGCGTGACAGAATTCAAGCGAATCATCGCCTTCGGGTATGAGCAAGCAACCGGGCTGGAGCCGGAAATCTTTGTATGCTCAACCGCGGACGGTGCGTCGCAAGTGACTTCACACTAAACGGGAAAGAACGCTGATCGGATCCGCGACGATCCGCCTATTCGGAAGAAGGGAGCTTAAGATGAGAAAGGTACTATTGCTCTTGCTGCTTCCAACATTGCTTTTTGCAGAGCCCGAGACTGAGACCGCCTCACTCACCACGACACCGCTCGCAGAACGACTGGGTTTCAAATCGACCGACAAGCTTCTGATCATCAACGTCGACGATGTAGGCAACAGCCATGCGGCAAACGCGGCGGCTATCGACGCAATGGAAAATGGCCTTGCAACGTCGGCGACGATCATCGTTCCGGGTCCGTGGTTTCCTGAGATCGCTGCTTATGCCAGGACGCGGCCGAATTCCGATTTTGGCGTGCATCTCGCTCACACCAGCGAATGGAAAACGCTGAAGTGGGGACCGATCGCAAACAAAGCCGATGTTCCGGGGCTTGTAGACCCTCAAGGTTATCTGTGGCCGGACATAACGAGCGTCTACAAAAACTCGACGCCCGAGCAGGCTTATATCGAAGCCAGGGCCCAGATAAAGAAAGCGCTCGACGCGGGTATTGATCTCACGCATTTGGATTCGCACATGGGCACGCTTCAATTTAACGAGGCTTATTTTCAGATCTACCGGAAACTCGCGAAGGAATTCAACCTGCCGTTGAGGATGGCCTCTCAAGTGACGCTGGCTTTGCAAGGAGGCGGTCATCAACGCGGGCAATTGGACGCAGATGGGGTCGTCTATCCGGACTTTTTGATTCACGGTAATCGCAAACCGGGCGAGCCGATTCGCGACTATTGGAAGCGCTCGATTAGCGAGCTCAAGCCGGGAGTGACCGAGCTGTACATTCACGCATCGGTTGCGGGAGATGAGATCAAACACATCACGAACTCGTGGGAAGAACGAGCGGCCGAATATGACTTGTTCACCAAGGACCCCGAGGTACGCCGGATTCTCGATTCACAAGGGGTGAGCCGGATCGGATTCCGCGCGCTGCGAGATTTGCAGCGGAAAGCACGAAAGCCTTAGCAGACTTGCGAAAATTCCCAACACCCACAACTTCAGTTGTGGGTCTTTAGTTTCAACCTACGAGGGCCCGGGCGGATCCTCTTTCCTTCCTAGCGTTCCGGTCCCGCGCCGCCAATCGCGGCGCGATTGGCGGCGCGGGACCGGAGCTGAAAGGCTGCAAGCGCACCACGTAGGGTAAAACTAAATGACCCCCAACTGAAGCTGGGGGTGTTACTAGAGTTTTTCACACGGTCTCTGCGTTGGTAGGATTCAGAAGGAGTACAGGAGAACTTCAAATGCTTCGAATCAGATTGTCCGCATTAATATTCACTGGATGCCTGCTATGTGTCGCGCTAATCACAATTCCGCGTCAGGCCAGTGGCCAGCAAGCATTCGACGTCAAAGCCAACTATTCCAAATCCGAACACATGATCACAATGCGCGACGGCGCTAAGCTCTTTGCCGCCGCGTATTCTCCAAAGGACACATCGCAGCGATACCCGATTCTTCTTTGTCGCACGCCGTATAGCGCCGGGCCTTACGGTCCCGAAGCTTACAGGGAGCCTATCGGACCCTCACCGCTGTTCGCCCGTGAAGGCTACATCATCGTGTATCAGGATGTGCGCGGCGCCTTCATGTCCGAAGGTACCTATGTAAACGTGCGCCCGCAGATCGCAAACAAGCGTCCGAAAGACATCGATGAGAGCACCGATACCTACGACACCATTGACTGGCTGGTGAAGAATATCCCCAATAACAACGGACGGGTTGGCATGTGGGGAATCTCATACCCCGGGTTCTACGCCGCCGTCGGAGCGATCGACGCGCATCCGGCTTTGAAGGCCGCATCGCCGCAAGCTCCAATCGCCGACTGGTTCATCGGTGACGACTTCCATCATAACGGAACGTTGTTTTTGTCTCATGCCTTCAACTTCTTTTCGGGGTTTGGAAGACCCAGACCGAAACCTACGCCGACCGGACCCAGCGACAGATTCAAGCACGGAACCCCGGACGGGTATAAGTTCTTTCTCGAAATGGGACCGCTCGCAAACGCTGACAAGAAATACTTCCACGGGAACATTGCATACTGGAACGAGATGATGGAGCATCCGAACTACGACGCCTACTGGCAAGCTCGCAACACTCTGCCCCACCTTAAGAACATCAAGCCGGCGGTTATGACCGTTGGCGGGTGGTTTGACGCCGAAGACCTTTTCGGAGCGCTTCACACATACAGCTCGGTCGAGAAGCAAAGCCCCGCAGCTTATAACATCCTGGTGATGGGACCGTGGTTTCACGGCGGCTGGTCACGCTCCGACGGCGACTCGCTCGGCGACGTTCGTTTCGGATCGAAGACCGGTGCCTTCTATCGCGAGAACATTGAACTGCCGTTCTTTAACTACTATCTCAAGGACAAGGGCTCGCTGAAGCTGCCCGAAGCTTATGTGTTTGAAACCGGATCGAATCGTTGGAAAACCTACGAACAGTGGCCGCCGGCCAGTGCGCGCACGCAGAACTTGTACTTCGATGCTAACGGCAACCTGTCGTTCACGCCGCCCGCCGAGAGCAAATCGTTTGATGAGTACGTGAGCGATCCGGCGACACCGGTTCCTTTTATCAATAACATCGCCATCGGGATGACTCGCGAGTATATGGTTGACGATCAGCGCTTCGCCGCCAGGCGACCGGATGTCCTGGTCTATCAAACCCAGCCACTAACGGAAGACTTCACGATAGCGGGACCCCTAAAACCAAGCCTGGTAGTGTCGACCAGCGGCAGCGATTCTGATTTTGTGGTGAAACTTATCGACGTCTATCCAGACGACGCGCCCGACAATCAGCCGAATCCCTCGGGCACGAAAATGGGCGGCTACCAGATGCTGGTTCGCGGCGAACCAATGCGGGCGAGATTCAGGAGTAGCTTCGAGAAGCCGGAGCCAATGACGCCAAACAAAATCGAGAAGATTGAATTCGTGATGCCCGACGTTAATCACACCTTCTTGAAAGGCCACCGAGTCATGGTGCAAATCCAGAGCACCTGGTTCCCGCTAGTGGACCGAAACCCGCAGAAGTTCGTCGACATCTACGAGGCCAAACCGTCGGACTTCCAGAAAGCGACCCAACGTGTTTATCACTCATCTCGCTTGATCGTGAGTGTAGTAAAGTAGTCCTATGACAGCCCGCTCACTTCATCGGGTAGCCGGGATCGTGATGCTCCTGCCGCTTGCAGGCTGGGCGGTAACCGGCGCTTTTTTCTTTTTGAAGCCCGGTTATGCGGGCGCATACGAACTGCTGCAAATCAAGACCTACCCTCTCCCGTCAACCATCTCGTTTGAGACTGACCCGTCATGGACCGAGGCCCGCGTGGTTAAGACAGTCCTGGGCGATCATCTGCTCGCGCGAACCTCGCGAGGCTGGCTTAACCTCGACCCCGATTCGCGGCAGCCCCGGCCCGAGCCCACGGCGGACGAAATCGGCGAGCTGTTGACTGATGCCTTCTCGGCAAACCCGCAGCGTTACGGCCAGGTGGCGAGTATCGCAGGCAGCAACATTACAACGGACACCGGGGTTCGCGTTGAGCTGGACTGGGGCCGGCTGTCGCTAACACAGACAGGAAAAGACACTGATCGAATCGACACGCTTTATAAGATCCATTACCTTCAATGGACTGGCATCAACGCCGTCGATAAGGTTCTGGGAGGGCTGGGCATTCTACTGATCGTGGTGTTGAGCCTCCTGGGCGCCCGACTGTTCTTCGCTAAAGGATGATATGGCTGAAAAGATTGTGGCCCGCTACGGGTCGTGGAAGTCGCCGATAACTTCGGATTTGATAGTCGCCGGGACGATTGGGCTGGGCGAGATCGCGCTTGACGGCGACGACACCTATTGGATCGAGAGCCGTCCGTCAGAAGCGGGACGAAACGTAATCGTGCGCCGCGCACTCGACGGATCGATCAATGACATCACTCCGCCAGGGTTCAACGCGCGTACTACGGTCCACGAGTACGGTGGCGGAGCTTACCTGGTGGACGCCGGTACGGTTTACTTTTCAAACTTCGCCGATCAGCGGCTCTATCGACAGGCGCCGGGCGAAGCACCTCAACCGATCACGTCCGCGGAAAAGATGCGCTACGCCGACGGCGTTATCGATCACCAACGCGAACTTATCTACTGCGTGCGTGAGGATCACACCGAAGGCGGACGTGACGCCCTCAACACCCTCGTGAAGATCGATCTCGCCGGCGACAGCTCTGACGAAATAATCGTCTCCGGGAATGACTTCTATTCCTCGCCGCGGCTCAGCCCCAATGGAAAGACTTTGGCGTGGCTTACGTGGAGTCATCCGAACATGCCGTGGGATGGAACCGAGTTATGGGTGGGCCAGTTGGACGAAGCCGGGCGGATTGCCAGCGCCGAACTCATCGCCGGTGGGAAGTCCGAGTCGATCTTTCAACCTGAATGGTCGCCCTCAGGCATTCTTCACTTCATATCGGACCGAACCGGCTGGTGGAATCTCTACCGTGTCGGAGAAGCCGGCGTCGAGCCGCTGTGTGAAAAGAATGCCGAGTTCGGCATGCCTCAGTGGGTGTTCCGTATGTCGACCTATGCATTCGAAACGGATCACCGGATCATTTGCTCCTATTGCGAGCGAGGAAACTGGCAGCTCGGGGTTCTCGACCTGGAGACGCGCAAGCTCCAGCCGATTGAGGTGCCCTATACCGAAATCGCGAGCCTGCGGGTCGCATCGGGAAGAGCTGTGTTCGCCGCGGGCGCGCCTACCAAATCAGTGTCGATCGTGTCCGTCGATCTCGCCACGCTGGAACCCGTCACACTCAGGCTATCGAGTTCGGTTTCGGTTGACGAGGGCTATTTATCAACCCCTCGTCAAATCGAGTTTCCAACGGAGCACGGGTTGATGGCCCACGCATTCTTCTATCCCGCGACGAATCGGGACTATGAGGCCGCGGCTGATGAACGTTCGCCGTTGATCGTTATCAGTCATGGCGGACCGACTTCTGCGAGCACCACGACCCTCAAGCTGAGCATCCAGTATTGGACGAGCCGCGGATTTGGGGTGCTCGATGTTAACTACGGCGGAAGTACCGGCTACGGGCGCCAATATCGCGAGCGGCTCAACGGTCAGTGGGGAGTGGTCGATGTCGATGATTGCGCGAACGGCGCGCGTTATCTTGTTGAGCGAGGCGAGGCGGATGTAAACCGTTTAATCATTCGCGGCGGCAGCGCGGGCGGATATACGACGCTTGCGGCGCTGACATTTCGCGACGTGTTTAAGGCGGGAGCGAGTTACTACGGGATCAGCGATCTCGAGTTGCTTGAACAGGATTGCCACAAATTCGAATCGCGCTACAACAGCAGTCTGGTTGGGCCCTATCCTGAGCGGAAAGATCTGTACTGGGACCGGTCCCCGATTCACTTCACCGATCAGTTGTCGTGCCCGATCATTCTGTTTCAAGGTCTGGAAGACAAAGTGGTGCCTCCGAATCAGGCTGAGATGATGTATGAAGCGGCGCGCAAGAAGGGATTAGCGGTCGCGTATGTTCCGTTCGAAGGCGAACAGCACGGCTTCCGGAAAGCTGAGAACATCAAGAGGTCGCTCGACGGCGAGTTGTATTTTTATTCGAAGGTGTTCGCGTTCGATCTGGCGGAAGCTGTCGAGCCTGTAAAGATAGAGAATATTGCGATATGAAAACCTTCAAACGCATTGAAACCAAACTGATCCACTCCGGTGAGCCGCATCCGCGCGTCATGGGCGCTGTGAGTCTACCCATTTTTCAAACCGCGATGTTCGAATACGCCGGTGAGGAGAGTTATCACGACATCCGTTACATCCGCTTGAACAACAGCCCTAATCATGTGGCGCTTCATCAAAAGCTTGCCGCGCTCGAGAATGCCGAAGCCGCTCTGGTGACCGCCAGCGGTATGGCTGCGATCACCACCTCGCTGCTGACGGTGCTCTCCGCGGGAGATCACCTACTGGCGCAGAATTGTCTGTACGGCGGCACTCATGACTTTCTTACCCAGGACTTCGCGGGGCTCGGGCTCGAGTTTGATTTCATCGACGGCGATGACCCCGATTCGTGGAAGACCAAACTGAGACCTAATACCAAAGCGATCTACGTGGAAGCAATGTCGAATCCCACTCTCCAGGTAAGCGATCTCAAAGCAGCCGCCGAGTTCGCAAAGGAACACCAGTTGGTTTCACTCATAGACAACACATTCCCGAGCCCGATCAACTTCAGACCTGCCGAGTGGGGATTTGATGTTTCGCTGCATAGTTGCACCAAGTATCTGAACGGTCACTCGGATATCGTCGGCGGCGCGTGCATCGGCCCTGCCGATCTCATTGAGAAGATCACTCACAAGCTCAACCATCTTGGGGGCTCGATGGACCCGCACGCGGCCTTCCTGCTTCATCGCGGCATGAAGACGCTTGCGTTGAGAGTAAGATGTCAAAACGAAAGCGCGATGAAGATCGCCACGTTCCTCGAAGCTCACCCGGCGATCGAAAGGGTCAATTACCCGGGACTCGAAAGCCATCCCCGCCATCAGCGGTCACGCGATCTGTTTGACGGTTTCAGTGGGATGATGAGCTTTGAGATTAAGGGTGGCGTCAATGCGGCTGAGCGGTTTATCCAAAGAGCGCGGTTGCCTATCGTTGCGCCGAGTCTAGGAGGAGTCGAAACGCTCATCACTCGTCCGTCAACGACTTCTCATTCCGGAATGTCACGGGAAGACCGAGCGCAGCTGGGGATCACCGACAGCTTAATCCGGGTGTCGGTGGGGATCGAAGCTACCGAGGAGATCATCGAGGACTTCGATCAGGCTCTTAGAAGTTCGTAGTTAGCGTCCCGTTTCTTAGTCCCGCCACGTAGTAACGAATTTATTCGTTCGGCACAGGGAATTCTCACACTCGGAAGAAACGAATAAATTCGTTACTACGTGACCGACTACGAAACGCTGGCACTGACGAAGAGGCAGAAACTGATAATAAAATGACCGGAAAAGTCTGCATCGTCACCGGCGCAAACACCGGCATCGGTAAGGAAACCGCGCTCGGTCTCGCCAGGCTCGGCGCGACTGTGGTGATGGTCTGCCGTGACCGCGAGCGAGGCGAAGCCGCCCAACGTGAGATCAAACAAAAGAGCGGCAATTCCAACGTGGATCTGATGCTCTGTGACTTCTCGTCGCAGAATTCAATTAGACAATTTGTAAGAGATTTTACGGAGCGCCACCACCGGCTCGACGTGCTGGTCAACAACGCCGGCGTCGTGTTGCGCCAGCATTCAATGACCGAAGACGGGCTGGAAAGCACTTTCGCAATCAACCACCTCGGCTATTTCCTTGTCACCAACTTGCTCCTGGATGTTCTGAAGAAGAGTGCGCCCTCACGAGTAGTAAACGTTGCTTCGACGGCTCACAAATACGGCAAGCTCGACATCAGCGGGTGGCCGACGGGAAGAAATTACAGCTCGTTCGGCGCCTACGCGAATTCGAAACTCGCTAATGTGTTGTTCACCTACGAGCTTGCGCGCCGGCTTAAGGGGTCAGGCGTCACCGCAAACTGTTTGCATCCGGGCGGAGTCGGCACTAACCTTTTTCGAGGGCTGCCGGCGTTTATGCAAACATTGATCAAGCTGGTGACGATAAGCCCTGAGCGCGGCGCTCGCACGTCGATCTTCCTGGCCAGCTCACCCGAGGTGGAGGGAGTCACCGGAAAATACTTCGCGCGAAGCAAGCAACAGCGGTCATCCGAGGCGTCTCGCGATGAAGAAGCGGCCAACATATTATGGGAGGTGAGCGCTGAACTCACCGGTTTGAATGCGTGAAAGGTAATAAACAATGAAAAAGACTTTCTTGCTGATGATTTTTATGGTGCTGGTTCCGTTCTCCGCGAATGCGCAGAAGCGTGCCTTCACCATCGAGGATCTGTACCGTGTCAAATCGATTTCTGATGTTCACATCTCGCCCGACGGGCGCTCGGTGATCTACACCCTGACAACTTCAGACCTTCCGCGCGCGAAGCGTGTCAGTCACATCTGGATGATGAACATTGACGGCACCAGCCCTCGCCAGTTGACCGATGGAGAGAAGAGTGAAAGCTCACCTGCGTTCTCGCCTGACGGCAAGTGGATATCGTACATCAGCGCGAAGGATGGAAGCGCCCAGGTTTATTTGAGGCCCATCGCGGGCGGCGAGGCGAAGAAGCTCACCAACATTTCAACTGGCGTCTCCGACCCGGTCTGGTCCCCCGACGGCAAATGGATAGCGTTCTCATCGGATGTTTATCCGGAATGCGGCGGCGATGACGCTTGCAACCAGAGGATTGCCAATACGTGGTCGAAGGGGCCGCTCAAGGCTCACTCCGCAGATTCCCTTCTCTATCGCCATTGGACAGATTGGAAAGATGGAACACGAACACACATATTTCTTGCCAGCACTTCAACCGGTGTGACGAAGGACATTACTCCGGGAAACTTTGACTCGCCTTCGTTCCAGCTTGGTGGACCGTTGCAGTACGACTTTTCACCCGATGGAAAAGAACTCATCTATGTTTCGAATCATGACAAGGATCTGGCTTCTTCGACTAACAACGATCTCTGGCTGATTTCGCTGTCCGACCCGAATTCCCAGCCCCGAAACATTACCGGTTCGAATCGCGCTTTCGACGGCAGCCCGAAGTATTCGCCCGATGGCAAGTACATCGCGTATCGCATGCAGAAGCAGCCCGCATATGAGTCTGATCTGTTTAGGCTCGCGATCTATGACCGGGCGAGCGGTGCTTCAACGGTGCTGACCGAGTCATTCCGCAACTGGGTTGATGAGTTTCAGTGGGCCGACGATTCGAAGTCCATCTACTTTGCGGGAGCCGTCGAAGGACAGACGCCGATTTACCGCGTTGACTTAGCGTCAAAAACAATCAGCAACGTTCTTACAGACAAGACCCTTCTCGGATGGGAAATTGCCGGGACTCAGTTGATTTACCTTCGGAGCTCGGTCGGCCAACCTGTAGAACTGTTCGCTTCGAGAATCACCAACGGGAAGGCGGGTGCTGGAACCCCGCTCACTCGTATAAACGAATCGGTGGCGAGCGAGGTCGACATCCGTCCAGCCGAATCCATGTGGGTCGAGGGCGCCGGAGGCGCGAAGATTCACGTGTTTATCGTGAAACCCCACAACTTCGATCCAGGCAAAAAGTATCCGCTGATCCTAAACGTCCACGGCGGACCGCAGTCGCAATGGTCCGATGCGTTCCGAGGCGACTGGCAAGTCTACCCCGGGGCCGGTTATGTGGTTGCGTTTGCGAATCCCCACGGCTCGACCGGCTACGGGCAGGACTTCACCGCCTCGATATCCGGCGATTGGGCCGGCAAGGTCTACGAAGATCTGATGAAGGTCACCGATGCGGTTGAGAAGCTGCCGTATGTTGATGGGAGCCGGTTGGGAGCGATGGGTTGGTCCTATGGTGGATACATGATGATGTGGTTTGAGGGCCACACCGAACGCTTCAAGGCGATAGCATCGATGATGGGTCTTTACGACCTGCGTTCGTTTTACGGCGCGACCGAAGAGCTGTGGTTTCCGGAGTGGGACTTGAAGGGTCAATCGTGGAACTCGTCGCTCTACGAGAAGTGGTCGCCGTCGAACCACGTGAAGAATTTCAAAACGCCTGCACTGGTTATCAGCGGCGAACGCGATTATCGGGTTCCGTACACTCAATCGCTTCAGTTTTTCACCGCGTTGCAGAAGATGAACGTGCCTTCAAAGTTGATCATCTATTCGAACGCCGGGCACTGGCCGAGCTGGTACGAGATGGCGCTGTACTACACCGCGCACCTGGAGTGGTTTCAAAAGTATCTCGGTGGGGGCGGGCCTCCGTGGAGCACCGAAGCGTTCCTGCGAAATTCGGTTTTCGATCGTGAGACCGGCAAGCGAGTGGC
>DASRIZ010000291.1:0-18313 GCA_035649735.1 Blastocatellia bacterium
CGTAGTCCGTAGTCCGTGGTCCGTAGTCCGTAGTCCGTAGTCTGTGGTCCGTAGTCTGTGGTTCGTAGTTCGTAGTTCGTGGTTCGTTGTCTGCCGTCTGTTGTTAGAGGCCCGTGCGATCGGTAGTCCCAGCTACGGACCACGGACTACGGGCTACGGACTACGGACTCTTCTACGTCCTCACACCGAATAGCGCCTGCCCGTATTCGACAGGCTGTCCATTTTCGACATACGTTCTAACGATATCCCCGCTTACCTCGGCTTGAATCTCATTCATAAGCTTCATCGCTTCGATTATGCAAACCACAGTGTCCGGTTCAATGTGATCTCCGTTCCTGACAAACGGCTCGGACGTTGGCGACGGTGCGCTATAGAATGTCCCGACGATGGGCGATTTTATGATGTGAAGCTCCGGCTGAGTTTCGACAGACGCGGCCTCTTGAGGAACTGCCGACCCGGCCGCCGCTGATTCGGCCTCGATCATTGCTCGCTGTTTAGCCGAAGGCACAATATCCGCGGTGCCCGGAATGGCAGATGAGATTATGATCGGCGCAGAAGCGGGCTGAAGGAGCTGCGGGTTGGCTTCCTTGAAACGGCTGATGCGTAGCCGAAATCCCTGCCGCTTAATCTCGAACTCGGCAAAGCCCTTGTCATCGACGAGTTCGATCAGCTCCTTGATATCCTTCAGATTCATTCTGACCTCCTCAATCCGGCGCGCGCCCAGAACGCCGCATTCTTGTCCGGCCTATTGTAACCAAGAGAAAAGGAGTATCCAATATTCGCGCTATCAGATACGCAAAAGCCCCAACCGCTGACGGCTGAGGCTCTCGTTCTGTTTTCGAATTATCAGCTTACTCGCCAGCTTTGTTTCCGCGGCGCGCTCGTGGCTTCGAACCGCTGTCTGCTGATTCTTTCTTTTTCGCAGGTTTCGCAGTCTTGCTCGAAGCTGTAGGTTTCGCGGACTTCTTGGCCGGCTTGTCGTCCGCTGCCGGGGCCGCGGACTCCTTCTTCTTGCCTCGGCTAAAGAATCGACGGCCCTTCTTTTTCTCCTCCGTCTTCTCGTCCTCGTGTACTTCCTTTGTCTCGCTTCCGAGTAACTCGATCAACGCCATCTCCGCGCCGTCGCCTCTCCGCGTTCCAAGCTTCAGTATGCGAGTGTAACCACCCGGCCTTTCCGCATACCTGGAAGCGAGCTCGTCGAAAAGCTTATCCAGCGCGGCCACACCGGCAGTACGCGGCGCTTGAGGCCGTTTGTAACCGCCATCGGGCACCCGGTTGGTATTTCCAGTGAAGAAATAGGCAGCAGCCAATCGCCGCTTGTGAAGCGCCCCCTCGGGAGCTTCGGCTGCGAGCGCGCGCTTGCCCAGCGTTATGGCCCGCTCTGCAAAGGGTCTCAGCTCTTTTGCTTTTGGCAATGTGGTTATCAGCCGTTCGTGAGTGATCAGCGAAGTGCAAAGATTACGAAGCAACGCCATGCGGTGCTCCGTCTTGCGCCCCAGTTTTCTATGAGCAACTCTATGTCGCATATCAAATCCCTACAAACTCTGCCAGTTACCGAGAGGACGTAATAACTCTCACCGCCAATGATTTCCGCGCAGGTTAGGCGCCCGCTTCGTCCACAAGCCTGCCTTGCTCGTCGAACTTCATCCCGAGATGCAATCCCATCGAAGAGAGGATCTCTTTTATCTCGTTCAGCGATTTTCGGCCAAAGTTTTTGGTCTTCAGCATGTCGGGCTCGGACTTCTGCACAAGCTCTCGTATCGTCCGAATGTCGGCGTTTTTCAGACAGTTGTAAGAGCGAACCGACAATTCCAGCTCGTCAACAGATCTGTCCAGATTCTCGTTAAACGTTATTCGAGCGGCCTCTTCGCTGTCAGCCTCGGCAAGCTCAGGCTCTTCCTCAAAGCTGATAAAGATCTGCATATGATCCTTGATCAACTTCGCCGCAAGACCCACCGCGTTCTCCGGTTTGACCGAACCATTGGTCCACACTTCCATGGTCAACTTGTCGTAATCGGTGTCTTGCCCGAGCCGCGCGGACTCAACGGTGTAATTTACCTTCTTAACCGGCGAGTGCACCGAGTCAATCGGTATGTATCCGACTGCCAGATCCTCGTCAAAATTGCGTTCGGCCGACACGTAACCCCGGCCTCGTTTCAGCCGCATCTCGATCACCAGTGAGCCGCCCTCGGAGATTGTCGCGATATGAACATTCGGATCGAGAATCTCGACCTCGGCGTCTGTTTCAATCTCGCCGGACAGCATTTCACCGGGGACGCTGCGTTCTACTCGCAGCGTCTTGGGGCCCGCCCCATGCAACTTAAACGGGATTCGTTTGAGGTTGAGTATGATATCGGTTGCGTCTTCGACGACGCCCGGTATCGATGAGAATTCGTGCAATACGCCTTCTATTTTTACCGCGGTTATGGCGGCGCCCTCGATTGACGAGAGCAGTGCACGCCGCAAACAGTTCCCTATCGTTGTGCCGAATCCCCGCTCAAACGGCTGGGCAAAGAATTTCGCATAACGGCCGGTGGCTGTTTCAGTTTCGCACGCGAGACGCTTGGGCCTCTGGAAACCAATCATGAATTGAGTTTCTGTTCCGTCCATCGCTTCCTCTCAAGAAAAACGCTGAGGTTCGGGCCCGTCCAATTCAGGCTAACACCTGATTCGACTGGCCGCGTACCTCCAGCTCATTACTTCGAATAGAGTTCGACGATAAGCTGTTCGTTAATGTTCTGACCTATGTCCTCGCGGCGTGGGAGAGCAACGACGCGGCCGCGCATCTCGTCAGGCGAGACGACTTCGAGCCAGGTTGGTCGCCCGCGGCCCGATGCGGTTTGAAACGCGCTCTGGATGTGAATATTCGAGCGGCTTCCCTCTCGCACCGAGATCTCGTCTCCAACCTTAACTTGAAAACTTGGGATATCTACCTTACGTCCATTGACCTGGACATGCCCGTGGGTAACAAACTGGCGAGCCTGTGCTCGCGACGTCGCGTAGCCCAGGCGGTAGACGACATTGTCCAAACGGCGTTCAAGCAACGCGAGCAAATTCTCGCCGGTCACGCCTCTCATTCGCATCGCGCGCTGGAAATACAGCCTAAACTGTCTTTCCAACATACCGTATATGCGTTTGACCTTCTGTTTCTCTCGAAGCTGTTCGCCGTACCCTACGAGCTGTTTTGCCCGACGTACATTGCGACCGTGTTGGCCTGGTGGCTGAGTGCCGCGCTTCTCGATTGGGCAAGTCGGTTTATAACAGCGCTCACCCTTCAGAAAAAGTTTCATTCCTTCCCGGCGGCACAATCTGCACACCGGGCCACGATATCTTGCCAAGTTCTGCTCCTCCGTCTAACTGCCGAACAAGCAATCTCAATCACCGCTTATCCGGCTAGTAAAAGTTTACAGGCGTCGATCGCTTTCACGTTTATCGTCGCCCTTCTTCCTTTAAGACGCCGGCGATCTTCTTTCGATGATCACCCGGCGGAATCAATCCGCACCGCGTCTGAACCACTATCTCAAGGGGGTTATTCCGTTGCCCCACGCTACTTCAACGCTGACTCAAACCCTGCGCCGTTTCGGCGGCCGACAACCATTATGGGGGATCGGCGTCACATCGCGAATTAGTCGAACTTCGATCCCTGCCGACTGGATCGCACGCACAGCCGACTCGCGCCCCGAGCCTGGCCCCTTCACTCTCACTTCACACGTCTGCATCCCGAGTTCTCGGGCCGCCTGCGCTGCGCGAATCCCTGCCTGTTGCGCGGCGAAAGGAGTGCCCTTTCGTGACCCGTGGAAACCAAGCGCCCCGGATGACGACTGACTAATTAGATTACCTTCGAGATCGGTGATCGAGACCAGCGTGTTATTGAAGCTCGCCTGGATGTGAACGATTCCCTGCGGGACTAACCGCCGCTCCTTGCGCTTGAACGTCTTCTTTTTCCCGGCCTTAGTTTGAGCTTTTGCCATAATCCTCGTGTTGGGTGAGACGTGACTCGAAATCAGTCGAGCACGCTTCACCGATCAAGTTTACTTCTTCCCGGCGACCTTCTTCTTGGCTACGGTCATCCGTCGCGGCCCCTTGCGGGTGCGGGCATTGGTGTGTGTCCGCTGACCTCGAACGGGAAGTCCCCGGCGATGACGCAAACCGCGATAGCAGCCGATGTCCATCAAGCGCTTGATGTCCATCTGTATCTGCTTTCGCAGATCGCCCTCGACCCCGCCCTGCTGGTCGATCACTGTGCGAATTCGGTTGACCTCTTCCTCAGTCAACTCGCGAATGCGTCTATCGACGCTGATACCGGCCTCGCCGAGTATCTTGTTCGCACGAGAGCGCCCGATGCCGTAGATATAAGTCAGACCAATTTCAGCTCGCTTATTAGCTGGCAGGTCGACACCTGCGATGCGTGCCATTCTTCCTCCGATTGCTTCGAACGCGAAGCGCGCTCGTTTAGACTATCCTTGCCGCTGTTTGTGCTTCGGGTTGGTGCAGATCACCCTCACCACCCCGCGGCGGTGAATGACCTTGCAGTTATCGCACATTTTTTTTACCGATGCTCTGACTTTCATTGTTGCTCTTCCTTACCGTAACACCACGCTCTGCTGGGAAAATGTCATGAATGACAAACGGCTATTCTAGCATCGGCAGTCTCAACCGGCAACCCGATTGCGGTGACACCCGATTGCGGTGCACGACAAAAACCAAAAGTCTATGCTACTTCCACTGCGGCCGCCTCGTCCCGCAAAGTCAGAATCTGAGGCCCGTCATGAGTAATTGCAACGGTGTGCTCGAAATGCGCCGACGGCTGGCCATCCAGCGTAATCACCGTCCATCCATCTGAAAGCACCTTCACGTCTTCGTGCCCGAGGTTGATCATCGGTTCAATCGCGATCACCCATCCTTCTCGCAGGACCGGACCGGTTCCGGGCTTTCCGTAATTCGGAACCTGCGGCTCTTCGTGCATCGCGCGGCCCACGCCGTGCCCGCAGTAGTTCTTTACGACGGAGTAGCCGAGCGGCTCGACATACGACTGCACCGCGTTGCACACATCACCGAGTCGGTTGCCGACCCGGCATTTTTCGATAGCCTTGTACAGCGACTTTTGCGTTGCGTCCATCAGCCGTTTCACCGCTTCACTTACGTTTCCTACTGGAACGGTCACAGCCGAATCGCCTACATATCCCATGTAGGTCGCTCCGCAGTCGATTCCGACGATATCGCCGTCTCGCAATTTCCGTTTGCTCGGAATCCCGTGAACAACCTCGTCGTTTATCGAGGCACAAATTGAACTCGGGTAACCGTGATACCCCTTAAACGTCGGGTACGCTCCGGCAGCTACAATCATCTGCTCAGCTTCGTGATCCAGGTCCCGAGTGGTTACGCCCGGCGCGACCATTTCTGCTAATCGCTCCAATACCCGAGCAACTATAAGTCCGGATGCTCGCATTCTCTCGATCTCGGTCTTGGACTTTCGAATAATCATAAGAGCTAACGATGAATTCGGAATTTCGCGATCAGCTGGCGTCACGAGCCCTTTGTTTCCCCAAAATGCTACCTATGCGTTCGAATACATCCTCGGGCGCTCCAGTTCCGTCGATCTTGTACAGGCGTCCCGATTCCTCATAGTGATCAAGAAGCGGCCGGGTCTTTTCGTCGTACAACGCGAGCCGTTGGGCGATCGCTTCTTCGTTATCATCCGATCTGGTAAACAACGGCTGGCCGTCCAAGTCACAAACCCCGTCTATCTTGCTCGGCTTGAGGTTCACGTTGTATATCTCATTGCACAAGGTGCACGTGCGCCGGCCCGCCAGACGCTTGAACAGAAGCTCTCGCGGGACCACGATGCTGATGACCGTTATTCGATGTCCGAGATGCTCCGCAATCGTCTCCAGCAACCGGGTTTGTGGCAGAGTTCGCGGAAACCCATCGAGCACACACCCACCTTCGCAATCCTTCCGGCTCAATCGAGTCTTTACAACTTCTGCAAGGATATCGTCAGAGACCAGTTGGCCTGCAGCTTGCACCTTGCGGACCTGCAAGCCCAGCGGTTCATCGCTGTGAGCCATCTCGCGCAGGATGTCTCCGGTTGCAACCAATGGAAGCTTGAGTATTTCGGCCAGCAGATGCGCCTGAGTGCCCTTACCCGCGCCCTGCGGCCCCATCAAGACGATGATGTCAGGCATATCAGTATTAGTAGCTGCGTCGCCCACGCAGGCGACGGCCTCGCGGTCCGAGGAATCCGTCATAGTGTCTCATAATCAATTGAGACTCGATCTGGTTCATCGTATCCATTGCTACGCCGATCACGATCAACAGACTGGTTCCTCCGAAAAAGAAGTTCACCCCTATCCCCGTAGTGAGCCACGACGTCAACGGGTTGGAGCGAAGCATGTTGTCAATGGACGGTCCTATAAGCGGAAGGTATGCAAATTGAAACCCCTGGAGCAGGAACTGCGGCAGCAACGCAACCAGCGCCAGATAAGTGGCGCCAACCGTTGTCAACCTCGTTAGTATCTCATTGAGATAGTCGGCCGTTCGCTTGCCTGGCCGAATACCGGGTATAAACGCACCGTTCTTGCGCAGATTATTTGCAACCTCGTCGGTGTTGAAAATGATCGAAACATAAAAGAACGTAAAGAAGATAATGGCCGCGGAATAGACCAGGTAATGCAGGGGATGCGACTGGCCGCCGATTTCCATCGCAAACCTTGCGAGCCACGCACGCCATCCCGTTGTTTGGGTCGGATCGGTTCCGATAAATCCGAGGATGGTTTGTGGAAAGGCAAGAATGGATGACGCGAAGATTACCGGAATGACGCCGCCCATGTTGACCTTCAGGGGCATGTGAGTTTGTTGCTGCGGTATTGACTGGCGACCTACCATCCGCCTGGCATGGTTGATTGGTACTTTGCGGAATCCGCGCTCCACAAAAACGATCCCCGCTATGACAAAAACCATCACCAGAAACAAGGCAATAACTCCGAGAGCCGTGCCGGTTCCGCCGCTGGTCAGCTTTTCATACATAGTCTGCGCAGCCGATGGTAACCTCAGCACGATACCCGCGAAGATTATCAAGCTTATGCCGTTGCCAACCCCGCGCTCGGTTATTTGCTCGCCCAGCCACATAATGAATGTTGTGCCGGTCGCCAGCGTAAGCATGGTCATCGCAATAAAACCGACGCCCGGGGTGTGGACCAACTGTCCGCTGCCGGTGACCTGGTTCTGCAACCAGTATGCGATGCCGAACGACTGCACCGAACAAAGCACGACTGTGAGATAACGAGTATACTGGGTAATTTTTCGCCGCCCGAGGTCACCTTCCTCCTGGAGCGCTTTGAGCCTTGCGCTTACCACGGTCATCAGCTGAAGAATGATGGACGCTGTTATATAAGGTGTGATCCCGAGCGCGAATATCGAAACAACTTTGAAGTTTCCGCCCGAAAACAGATCCATAACGCCCGCAAGACTGCGTTGCAGATCGCCGGTGTTCCAGAGTGCCGCTAGAGCGTCGGGGTCGATACCAGGCGTACGAACGTGCGAACCTATCCGGTAGATCGCAAGCATCGCGAGCGTGAAAAAAACACGTTTGCGCAGGTCAGGGACCGCGAAGATGTTGCGCACGCTGTTGATGAAATTCTCGATCATGACCTTGAACCCCTCCGGCCGACTTGAAAAAGCCGGTTACTAATCCTATTTGGCTTCGGTTGCTTCAACAGTGGGTGAAACAATAGTGGCCACGCCTCCGGCGGCCTCCACCTTCTCGCGCGCCGCAACGCTGAAGCGATGAGCAGTGATATTGAGCGCCTTTGTCAGTTTACCTTTAGCCAGCACCACAACACCGTGATAGCGGTTGAGCTTGCCTTTTTTGATCATACCACGCTCTACCATCAGCTCAGGAGTGATGCTGTCGGACGCTTCGAAGCGCTGATCAAGTTCAGCGAGGTTTACCTCAATCCATTCCTTCTTGAAGATGTTCGTAAACCCGCGCTTGGGCAAACGGCGTTGCAGGGGCATTTGTCCGCCCTCAAAACCAGGACGCCCTGAGTAACCCGAGCGCGACTTCTGACCTTTGTGCCCGCGCGTAGAGGTCTTGCCGTGCCCCGAACCCGGCCCGCGCCCTACCCGCTTTTTATTCCTGTTCGCGCCTTCCGGCGCCCCAATGTTGTGTATTCCTAGTGCCATTGTTTGCTCCCGGCCGAATGCTCGCCTCCGAGCGTTCCGATAAGCGCTCCAGCGCTACTCTACAATCCGCAACAAGTGCGGTACTTTCTTTACCATTCCACGCATCGATGCCGTATCCGGACGCTCAACGACCTGGTTGAGCTTGGTAAGCCCGAGGCTGCGGACCAGTTCCTTGTGTGCCTTTGGCGTTGCAATGGTCGATCGATACCACTGAATCTTTATCGTAGCAGGGCTGTCACCCGCTTTAGCCTTCACCTTCGCCATCTTGAACTCCTATTGGCTACGCAATCTGCGCTTCTTCCGACATCTGTCGCCTTAGCCGAGCTACCGCTGCTGGATCCTTTAAGCTTCTCAAACCTTCGAAAGTGGCGCGCACCACATTGTGCGGATTGGATGAGCCAATCGATTTGGTTACCACATCACGAACGCCGACAAGCTGCATAACAGCACGGACCGGTCCGCCGGCGATCACGCCCTTGCCTTCCGGCGCCGGTTTTAGAAGCACTCGACCGGCGCCAAAAACACCTAGCGTCTGATGAGGTATCGTCGAACCCGCCAGCGGAACGCGCAACAGGTTCTTCTTGGCAGCCTCGATACCTTTCTTTATCGCCAGGGGCACTTCGCGTGCCTTTCCAGAACCGAATCCGACGATGCCGTTCTCATTGCCCACCACCACGAGTGCGGCGAACGATAAGTTCTTTCCGCCCTTCACAACTTTGGTTACTCGATTGATCGAGATGACCTGGTCCTTAAGATCGAGACCCGATGCTTCTATTCGTTCCATATTTCCTCGATCGAAGTAGCACAGACTAAAGTCTGTGCTACTTCAGCATTCAAAACTCTAAGCCCGCTTCTCTTGCAGCTTCGGCGAGGCTGCGAACGCGGCCGTGGTAAATGTACCCGCCTCGATCGAACACAACCTGTTTGATGCCCTTTTCTTTTGCGCGGTCGGCGATCAGCTTGCCGATCTCTTTGGCCGCCGCGATATTCCCGCCCGTGCGCCCGCGCCATTCCGGCTCTACTGTCGAGGCGGCAGCCAGCGTGGTACGCTCTCCGTCGTCGATGATCTGAGCGTAAATGTGATTTACGCTTCGGTAAACTGCGAGCCGCGGGCGCTCCGCGGAACCCGAAATCTTATTTCGAATTCGTTTGTGAACTGCTGCTCTTATTTCCTGGCTTGTCTTTCGTGCCATCGTTCATTCACCTCAATCGCTGATTGCGGCGACAATCGGCCGTCACTTCAGCGACTACCTAACAACCAAAGGCCATTATTTACCGGTCTTGCCGGGCTTGAGTTTCAACGCCTCATTGGCGTAGCGCACACCCTTTCCTTTGTACGGATCGGGTCGTCGCAAGCTCCGCATATCGGCTGCTACCTGACCAACCTGTTGTCGGTCCGTCCCGGTTATCGTAAGCGTCGTTTGATACTGCTGAATAGGCTTGTTCACGCGCTCAATCTTGACGTCGATGCCTGCCGGCAGCGGGAACTCGATCTGGTGCGAGTATCCAAGATTGAATATCACCCGCTCCTTTTGACGCTCGGCTTTATAGCCCACGCCGACGATATCTAGCTGGCGCACAAACCCGTCGGTGACACCGGTAACCGCGTTTTGGACCAACGCCCGGGCAAGCCCGTGCACCGCCGCGCGGTCATCGGATTCCCGCTCGGCTATTAGCTGATCGCCCTCGACGCGGCACTTGATCCCTTCCGGCAGCGGCACCGCAAGAGTCCCCTTAGGTCCGGTGACCTCGACCACCTCGTTCTCGATCTTGAACTTGACGCCCTTTGGTATTGCTATCGGTTTTCTACCTATTCTAGACATAAACCAAACCCCGGGTAGCTTAGACTCCAGTCTGCGCTACGGCCTTAATAAACTCGGCAGAGCAATTCTCCTCCAACTTTCTCGCGGCGCGCGCGCCGGTCGGTCATCAGACCCTGCGATGTCGATAGTATGTTGATGCCCATGCCGCCGAGCACTTTGGGTACCGATGTGCCGCTTACATAGACGCGGCAGCCCGGCTTGGAAACGCGCTCGATCTTTGACATCACCTGTTCGCCCTTTGCGCCGTACCGCAGATAAATACGAATGTTGCGACGCGCGCCCTCGCCAATGATCTTATAGTTATTTATGAATCCCTCGTCCTTCAGTATTCGCGCGATTTCGATTTTGAGCTTCGAAAGCGGTACGTCGACTTTTTGATGTTTGGCTGCATAAGCGTTTCGCACGCGGGTCAGCATATCGGCTATTGGATCTGTCATACGTCTCCTGAAAACGCAGCATCGACCTCAGTAGGCTTAAGCTGTGAGGATTGCCCACAGACTGAAATCAGCGCTGTCTGTTCTTACCAACTCGACTTCGTCACTCCGGGTATGTGTCCCTCGAGCGCAAGCTCGCGGAAGCAGATTCGACACAGCGCGAACTTCCGAAGATATGCTCGGCCGCGTCCACATCGTTTGCACCTGTTATGAACGCGCGATGTAAACAGGTTGAGATTGAGCCCAGCCGCTTTTGCGCGTTTTATTGCCTTCTTGTTTGACTTGCCTTGCTGCTCTTTAACCCGCAGCTTTGCGTTGGCAAGCGCGCGCTTAAGTTCGTTGGCCTTAAAAGTTGAAGAGATTCTCGCCATATTTAGTCCTTAGTCCGTGGTCCGATAGTCCGTAGTTTCTTGGCCCTGGTTCGCAATGCGTCGCGCGCCGTTCGTAGTCAGGAGTCCGGTGCTCATAAGATTCAACAGCTACGGACTACGGACTACTGACTACGGACTACTTCGTAAACGGCATTCCGAACTCTCTGAGCAGGGCCCGGCCCTCCTCGTCGGTTCGTGCCGTGGTAACGATCGATACATTCATTCCGCGTGTTCGATCAACCTTGTTGAAATCGATTTCGGGAAAGATCAACTGATCCTTGATCCCGATTGTGTAATTGCCGCGGCCGTCAAAGGCTCTCGGGCTGACGCCGCGAAAGTCACGTACGCGCGGCAGCACCGCGTTGATAAAGCGATCAAGGAATTCGTACATCCGGTCGCCTCGAAGCGTCACCGATACTCCAACCGGCATGCCGGTGCGGAGCTTAAAGGCGGCAATCGACTTTTTCGCTTTGGTTATCACCGGCTTCTGGCCGCTGACGGTTGAAAGCTCCATCGCCGCCTGGTCGAACACCTTCGGGTTAGCCTGAGCTTCGCGGCCGACGCCCATATTCAAAACAACTTTTTCCAGCCGCGGCACGGCCATGGTGTTCTTGTAGCTGAACTCCTTCATCAGCGCCGTGATTATCTTTTCTTTGTAGCGTTCCTTCAGTCTGGCTGCCATCGTCGTTTCCTCGTCGCTGATGCGATGTGGGACTCGCCTTCAGCGTCTTTATTACCGATGTTCTCGATTCTAATCTCCCACTTGCGCTTACTGTTTCTCGATCGCCGCCCCGCATTTCTTGCAGGCGCGATGGCGTTTCCCATCCTCAAGCACCTGATGGCCCGAACGAGTCGGGTCACCGCAATGCGGACAGAGCACCATTACGTTTGACACATCGATTGGCGACTCGCGTTCGAGGATGCCGCCTTGAATGCCGCGCCGGGTGTTGGCTTTGTTGTGCCGTTTGACTATGTTCACGCCCTCGATTATCACTTTGCGTTTTGAGGGCTGGACCTCTATTACGCGGCCCTTCTTACCCTTGTCCTTACCGGCGATCACGATTACCCGGTCATTTTTCCTTACATTGATCTCAACGTTCATTTCACTAGTCCTTATCAATAGTCATTGTCGGCGCCCGATTGCCGATAATCGCTGACTAATGATGAATCAGATCACCTCGGGAGCGAGGCTGACGATCTTCATGAACCTTCTCTCGCGCAATTCACGCGCGATCGGTCCGAATACTCGAGTCCCCACCGGTTCGTTATCGGGTTTGATGATCACCGCCGCATTCTGGTCGAACCGGATATAAGTCCCGTCTTTGCGTCGCGTCTCTTTCCGAGTGCGAACGACGACCGCGCGCACAACCTGCCCTTTTTTCACCGCTCCGTCCGGAGACGCTTCTTTTACCGCCGCGGTGATCACGTCGCCCAGTCCCGCACGAGAGCCGGTGTGTCCGCCTACCGGTAGAATCATCGATATGCGCTTGGCCCCGGAGTTGTCGGCAACTTCGAGGATTGATCTCATCTGAACCATTGCTGTTCCCCTCGTGACTCGTGATTCTTGATGCGAAGTCGAATATTGGCCACCGGTCACGCATCACGTGGCACGCATCACTCTCACCTCGACTTCTGTACTATCTCAACAACACGCCAGCGCTTTCGCGCCGACAACGGCCGCGTTTCGACGATTCTTACTATGTCGCCGATGTGCGCGCCCATTTCGTCGTGAGCCATGAACTTGGTTCTTCGTCGAATGTAACGCTTGTATTTCCGGTGCTTAACCTGCCGTTCTACCCGCACCACCACAGTCTTCTGCATCTTGTCGCTGGTGACCAGACCCACTTTTTCCTGACGTCGATGCCTGGGCGGCGCCCCCGGAGCAGTACTATCTGACTCGGACTGAGTGTCAATCGCCTTCACGTCCGGTTGATCGGCTGCACTGGCGGCCGGCGTATTGACTGAGCCGGAATCGTTTTCCGATTCGCTGGCGCTTTCGGTTTTCTCAAGATTCTCTTCCATAGTTTCCTTCTGAGACTTACTTCTGCGCCGCCGCACCCTCGCGCTCGCGCAATAGAGTTTTGACCCGCGCCAAATCTTTGCGCGACTCGCGAAGCTGCTTAACAACGTCGGTGTTTCCCAGCGACAGTTTGAATCGCATTCTGAAAAGCGATTCCTTTAATTCATTGACTCTGCCGCGCAGGTCGTCATCTGACAAATCTCTAAGCTCCTCGGCCTTCATACCAGTCCGCCTCCTTCCTGCTCTTTTCGCGTGACGAACTTGGTCTTGATCGGGAGTTTCTGTGCCGCCAGTCTCATTGCCTCGGCTGCGGTCTTCTCGTCCACGCCTTCCATTTCGAAAAGTACGCGGCCGGGTTTCACTACCGCGACCCATCCTTCGGGCGCGCCTTTCCCCTTACCCATACGAGTCTCAGCCGGCTTCTTTGTGATGGGTTTGTCCGGGAAGACTCGAATCCATATTTTTCCACCGCGTTTAACAAAGCGGGTCATCGCAACGCGAGAGGCTTCGATCTGTTTACCGGTTATCCACGCGGGCTCAAGGGCTTTCAACCCGTACTCGCCAAAAGAAATCTCCGCGCCGCGTGTCGACACACCACTCATTCGCCCGCGTTGCTGCTTGCGGTACTTCATTCGTTTTGGAATTTTGTATTCAGCCATTATTTAGTCCGTGGTCCGTAGTCCGTGGTCCGTAGTTAGTAATCCGCGATTCCTGCTACGGACTACTGACCACTGACTACGGACTAACTTATTGCCTTCTCGCCTGCGCCGCTCGCCTGACAGTCATTTCGTCGCCGCGGTAAATCCACACCTTGACTCCAATCACCCCGAACGTTGTGTGGGCCTGGGCGAAACCGTAGTCAATGTCCGCGCGCAACGTGTGAAGCGGAAGCCGGCCCTGCAGATACCATTCGGAACGCGCAATTTCCGCCCCGTTTAATCGTCCGGAAACCCGCACTTTGATACCCTGTGCGCCGAACCGCTGCGCGTTTTCGACGGCACGACGCATCGCGCGCCGAAATGCGATTCTCTTCTCGAGCTGTTGGGCGATCTGCTCGGCCTGCAGCTGGGCGTTCAACTCGGGCTTGTGGATCTCCTGAATGTTGACATAGACCTCGCGGCCGGTGCGGTCCTTGATCTCCTGTTTAAGCTTGTCGATCTCAGCGCCCTTGCGTCCGATGATAATCCCCGGTCGCGACGTGTGGATGATGATCTTCAGCTTGTTAGCCGCCCGCTCAATATCAATGTGCGAAACGCCTGCGCCGGCGAACCGGCCCTTTAGTTCCTTTTTCAGCTTCAGGTCTTCGTGCAAGAGATCGGCGTAGTCACGCTTGGCGATCCAGTTTGAATGCCAGGTGCGATTGAACCCTAATCTGAATCCGTACGGATGAACTTTCTGACCCACGATTCCTCCACTTGGAGTTCAGAGTTCCGGGTTGAGTGTTCCGAGTTCAACCCGGAACCAAGAACCCTGAACCCAGAACCCTCATTCTTTCTCCGATTCCACCTCAATGGTTATGTGGTTCTGCCAGCGGCGCTCGCGATATGCCCGGCCCATCGGAGCCGGACGAACGCGCCTGCGGAACTTTGTTGGCCCCAAATCAACCGTCGCGCTTGAAACCTTTAGACGGTCGACGTCGATTGCCACGTTTAGCTGATCCGCTTTTTGCTCGGCGTTGGCGATCGCCGATCGCAATGTTATCTCTATCGGCTTCGCGGCGCGTTTGTTCGAGGTCTTCAGCATTGCCAACGCATCAGTGACGTTGCGGCCGCGAATCAGATCGATGACCAGTCTCGCTTTTTGCGGCGAGCCCTTTATGTATTTGGCGACTGCGCGTGCCTTCATTGCTTACTTCCCTCCCGGCGCTTTCTTCACGGTCTTGTCGGATTTCTCGGGGTGTCCCTTGAACTGCCGCGTAGGCGCGAACTCGCCGAGCTTGTGACCGACCATGTTCTCCTGAATATAGACCGGAATGAACTTCTTGCCGTTGTGCACGGCAATCGTGTGCCCGACCATCTCAGGCACGATTGTCGAGCGGCGAGACCAGGTCTTCTGGACTCGCTTTTCGTTGGTCTGGTTCATCCGGGTGATCGTCTTGATCAAGTGTTCATCAAGGAACGGCCCTTTTTTTATCGATCTTGCCATAACTTTCCGGTTTCTAGTTTCTGGTTTCTTGTTTCTGGCGTCTGGTTTCTGGTTTCACTGGCTCTTAACCAGAAACCGCAAACCAGGAACGAGAAACTTACTTTTTGCCTCTGCGCACAATAAACTTGTCGGTGCGTTTGTTGTTACGGGTTTTGTATCCGCGCGTCGGCTGTCCCCAGGGAGTGACCGGGTTTCGCCCGCCCGAAGTCTTGCCCTCGCCTCCGCCGTGCGGATGGTCAACCGGGTTCATCGCCACGCCGCGCACTTTGGGTCTGCGCCCAAGCCATCGGCTGCGGCCGGCCTTCCCTAACGAAACGTTGCTATGCTCAATGTTGCCGATCTGGCCGATGGTCGCATAGCAGTCGATATGAACCCTGCGTATCTCACCGCTCGGCAATCGCAATTGAGCCCAATCGCCTTCCTTCGCAACCAGCTGAGCCGCCCCGCCCGCGGCCCTTACCATCTGCGCGCCTTTTCCCGGACGAAGCTCGACATTGTGAATCGTAGTACCCAGCGGGATCGCCTTCAGCGGAAGCGCGTTCCCAGCAATGATGTCTGCGTCGGGTCCCGACACAATGGTCTGACCCACCTTCAACCCCACCGGCGCGATGATGTACCGCTTCTCGCCGTCAACATAATGCAGCAACGCGATAAGCGCCGATCGGTTCGGATCGTACTCGACGGTGGCAACCTTCGCAGGTATACCCTTTTTGTCGCGCTTGAAATCGATGATCCGGTATAGACGTTTGGCGCCACCGCCTCGACGCCGCACAGTAATGTGCCCGTCGTTGTTGCGCCCCGAGATTCGCCGTTTCGGTTGGAGCAACGGCTCATAGGGCTTATCAGTGGTTATCTCGTCCCGGGTCAGATAGGTCTGAAACCGCCTCGCTGACGACGTTGGTGTTAGCTTCTTGATTCCCATCGCTACTCCATTGCGGATTTCGGATTTGGATTGCGGATTCCCGGATCCATTACACCTTAATCCGCAATCCGCATTCTGCAATCCGCAATTCTCTAGATCGCGTCTTCGTACATGATCGGCTTCTCGCCTGCCTTGAGCGTCACAAAAGCCTTCTTCCAATCCGAGCGTTGACCCATCTCGCGGCGTGTCGGAATGCGCTTCATCTTCCCGTGATAGTTTGCTACTCGTACGGTAGCGACTTTCACTCCGAGAATTTTTTCGACCGCGCGTTTGATCTCGGGCTTTGTTGCCTTTCTATGCACCTTTAGCGTGAGCATCTGCCGTTCATTCCCTTCGCGACCCATCGACTCAGGCTCATCCTTCATCGTAAGCGCCTTCTCGGTAATGACCGGTCCTTTGATCACGTCCCAAATACTTTTCATTGAAGCTTCTCCTAGCCGTTGCTCAACTGCTTCTCCAACTGGACCGCTGCATCACGCGTGAGCGCGACCTGCTCGTGGGTCAGGAGGTCGTACACGTTCACCCCGTTGGCTGAGACCAGCGTGACATCACGAAGGTTGCGCGAGGACAGCACAAGATTCCCGTTGCTTGCCGAATCAACAACCAGCAGCCGCTTATTGAGTCCCAGCGCTTCAAGCGTCGCAGAGAAGTCCTTGGTCTTGTGCGATGACAGCTCGAAGCTCTCCACGATTACCAAACCACCTTCTCGTAATCGTTCCGAGAGCACCGATTTTATAGCTCCCCGGCGCATCTTCTTTGGGATCGTGTAGGACCAATCACGCGGTTGAGGTCCGTGCACGTTGCCGCCGCCCTTCCAAAGCGGGCTCCGCAAGCTGGCGATTCGCGCCCGGCCGGTGCCCTTTTGTTTCCACAATTTCTTGCCGGAGCCTCTCACATCGCCGCGAGTCTTTGTTGCAGATGTTCCCGCGCGCTGATTCGCCATGTGACACTTCACTGCCGAATAAATGAGAGCCTTGTTGAGCGGAGCTCCGAACACATTGTCGGACAGCTCAATCTCGCCGACCTCTTCGCTCTTCAGATTCTTGACCTTCACAACAGGCATATCGTCTCCAACGTGAGGCGCGACCGTACCGTAGACTGTCCAGTCTGCGGACGCGTCATCCGCAGACTCGACAGTCTACGGTACATTCGCCCTCACACTCCTCATAACTGCGCCTTCTTTATCAGAACGTACGATCCGTTTGGTCCCGGAACGGCGCCGCGAATCATCAGCAGATTATTTTCAGCATCGACTGCGGCCACGCGAAGGTTCTTTATCGTCTTGCGAACGTTACCCATCTGGCCCGGCATCTTGGTGCCCTTAATCACACGCGATGGATAGGCCGAAGCGCCGATACCCCCGGGTGCTCGGTGAAACATCGAGCCGTGAGTAGCCACGCCACCCGCGAATCCGTGCCTCTTGACTACGCCGGCAAATCCCTTTCCTTTCGACTTGCCGATCACTTCGACGACATCGTTCTCGTTGAACATATCAACAAGAACCTTGTCGCCGACGGTCGTTGCCTCATCACTCGCCTGGATGCGGACTTCACGCAGTACGCGAGTCGGCGGCACGCCGGCGCGCTTGAAGTGGCCCTCGGTGGGTTTGTTTACCCGTCGCGGAGCCTTCTCTTCAACAAGTCCCAGTTGAACCGCATCATAACCGTCCGTGTTGACGGTCTTCTTCTGAACGACGATGCATGGACCGGCCTTGATAACCGTTACCGGTGTCACCGAGCCGTCTTCCGAAAACAGCTGCGTCATCCCCAGCTTCTTACCGATTATTCCGTTGACCATAATTCTATCCAGGTTACAGGTCATAGGTTACAGGTTAGAGGGACGGCACGCGCCATTCCCTGGCCCCTGTCCCCTGTACCCTATTTGTGGTCCTTACCGAAGGCCTTGATCTCGACATCCACGCCCGCCGGAAGATCGAGTTTCATCAACGCATCAACCGTCTGAGGCGTCGGATCCAATATGTCCATAAGCCGCTTGTGCGTTCGGATTTCAAACTGCTCGCGCGACTTCTTGTCCACGTGCGGGCTGCGAAGTACGGTGTACTTATTCTTCACCGTGGGCAGCGGAATCGGTCCTGCCACTCGCGCACCCGTTCGCTTGGCCGTGTCGACAATCTCAGCTGTCGACTGGTCAAGAACGCGGTAGTCATAAGCCTTCAACCGGATTCTTATCTTTTCGTTCAGCATTACTCAATCACCTCTGATACCGTCCCTGCGCCCACCGTGCGCCCGCCTTCCCGGATCGCGAATCTCAAACCCTTCTCCATCGCTATCGGCGCTATCAACTCGATCGTCAACTGCGAGTTGTCTCCTGGCATCACCATCTCCACTCCTTCGTTCAACGTCGCTACCCCCGTCACATCCGTCGTCCGAAAGTAAAACTGCGGCCGGTACCCG
>DASRIZ010000292.1:0-8241 GCA_035649735.1 Blastocatellia bacterium
TGCGGAAGCGATCGAGATTTGGACTGATGTCGATGGGTTAATGACCTCGGACCCGCGAATCGTCCCCGACGCGAGACGGATTCGGGTTATCTCGTTTGCGGAGGCTTCCGAGTTGTCATACTTCGGCGCCAAGGTTTTGCATCCCAGCACCGTCCTGCCGGCTGTCGAATGCGGCATACCTGTCCACATTTACAACACCCACAACCCGGGCTGTGAGGGGACGCTGATCGTGGCCGCGCCACGTCCGTCGCGTAACCTCATCAAATCGATTGCGTTCAAGCGAAACGTAACAATCGTCAACGTCGCTTCAACCCGAATGCTTATGGCGTACGGATTCCTGCGGACAATCTTCGACGTGTTCGACCGCCACCAGACGTCGGTCGATGTGGTGACAACTTCTGAAGTGTCGGTGTCGATGACTCTGGACAATACGGATCGTCTTGAGGCGATAAAACAGGATCTGAGCGGAATCGGAGAGGTGACGGTCGAGCGGGAGAAAGCGATTGTGTGCGTCGTAGGGGATAACCTGAAGTTTACACCGGGAGTCGCGGCCCGGCTGTTTCAAGCGATCGACAACACAAATGTGAACATGATCAGCCAGGGCGCGTCTGAAATTAATCTGACCTTTGTGATCGATGAGAGTGACGTCGATCGTGTCGTTCGACGGCTGCACGATGTGTTTTTTGCGGAAGTGGATGAAGATGTGTTTGCTTGAGAAACTTCGATATGGCCGCGCGCTATGACTTTCTGTTTTTCAACCAGTACTCACGAAACGCTCGAAGCCGAGGCAGCGACTCCGTATCTCGTTGACGGTTCGCTGCTGTCTTGCTGGCGATGATGTCGTCCGGATGGCAAACCGGGAAGCCTTCAACGTCGATGCGCCGCCGCCACGCATCTTCAAACCGCTCGATTCCATCTGGGCGAATATGAGGTCGAGGTCAAACGGTCCATTCTTAAGCTGAATAAAACCTTCCCGCGTTCGATCTCCGCTGATTGCTCGGGGGACAGATCGAACCCTAATTCGACGAGTGCGCTCGCGAGTGCCCGACCATTCTCAAGCGAGCGCTCGGGGAAAACCTCCGCGTCCTGCGTAGTGTCGGCAAACCCTAAGAGGATCGCCCCGGACTTTCCGATGAACAGGTATCGTACGCCGTGACGATGAAAGGCGTCTCGTATTTCTTGTGCTTGTCGATACTCAAACGCGGCCATAGCCTAACCAGGAAGGAAGAGTCTCTTCGCACCAGCGACGGTATTCTTCCATGGTTTCGAAGGACCGATACTTTGCGTCGTCCATAACGGGTTTGTAGGTATGAATAAAGCTATAGCGCATTCTTACTTCGAGGGGGCGACGCGCTGCCGCTTCGAACTCAGCAAGCCAATCCGGAGGTATGTCCAGAGCCTCGTCGCTATCGCTGGGCTGATTCGTCCGTTCGCTATCAATGTTATTTGGCTTGCTCATCTCTCAACTGAAATCTATCGGTCCCGAACTCGCAACCAGAGAGGGAAGCATCATCGGATCGTAACCAAAGATTGACTCCTCCGAGCGCCCAGGTGTATTCTAGGCCTCGTTGATAATTTGATCGTGGCGATTTAAGCAAATTGCTCCACGTAAAAAACTGCTAAACAGTCCGGATTCGACCCCGCGCAGTTTAGCGCGGGGTCTTTGCATTTTTGGGGGTAACGTCGCGACACCGGCGTAACCGTACGTCTATAGCAAGCGCGACGCGCGCTACTGAGCTTGGTTATGAAAGACTTTCGCAACGCAGTAACAGATGACCGCGTGTACGTATTCGACGGCGCGATGGGCACGATGCTCTATCAGCGCGGCGTGTATATCAATCGCTGTTATGATGAGCTCAACCTTGCGGGTCGCGATTTAGTGCTAGCCGTCCAGCGTGAATACGTAAAGGCCGGCGCTGACATCATCGAAACAAACACCTACGGCGCGAATCGCATCAAGCTCAGCGGCTATGGACTCGAGGACAAGTCGTACGAGATCAATCACGCCGGCGCGAGGATAGCTCGCGATGCTGCCGGCGAAAGGGCTTTTGTCGCCGGAGCCATCGGCACTCTTGGGATTCGCATCGAACCATACGGCAAAACGTCCGCCGAAGAAGCGCAGGTAATATTTCGTGAACAGGCTGAGGCGCTTCTTGAAGGCGGCGTCGATCTCTTTGTTCTCGAGACCTTCTCGGATGCCTCAGAAATTGAACAAGCGCTTCTCGCTGTTCGTTCGATATCGGATCTGCCGGTCATCGCTCAGATGACCATACAAACTGACGGCAACACCAGCTACGGCACCGCACCCGAGACCTTCACAAAGCAGCTCGATGACTGGGGCGCTGACGTCATCGGTCTTAACTGCTCGGTTGGACCACACACGATGCTTGAAGCCATCGAAAAAATGCGTGACGTGACCAAGCGCAAGCTGTCGGCTCAACCAAATGGGGGATTGCCTCGCCAGGTCGACGGCCGAATGTTCTACATGGCTTCGCCTGAGTACATGGCCAAGTATGCGAAGCGGTTGATTCAGGCGGGCGCTAAGTTCGTCGGCGGTTGCTGCGGCACGACGCCGGAACACATCAAACAAATTGCCAACGCGGTTGCCGCGCTATCACCCGGCCGGTCGACCGTCCGCGTGTTCGTGCCTGAGGATAAGCCGCCCGACGTCAAAGTAGTCCCAACAGCCGAGCGCTCTCGTCTGGCAAAAAAGATTTGCGAAGGCGAGTTCGTCACCTCGGTGGAGATCGTTCCACCCAAAGGATGCGATCCGTCGAAGATGTTGGAAGGGGTTCGGTTGTTAAATGAAGCCGGTGTGGACGCGGTTAACGTACCGGACGGTCCCCGAGCGCAGTCGCGGATGGGAGTGCTTGCGGTTTCGACCTTGATCGAGCAACGGGTTGGCATCGAAACCGTTGTTCACTATTGCTGTCGCGACAGGAACCTGCTTGGAATGACCAGCGATTTGCTTGGAGCGGCCGGTCTGGGACTAAAGAATCTTTTGATCATTACCGGAGATCCGCCAAAGATGGGGCCTTATCCGGAAGCAACCGCGGTGTTCGATATCGACTCGATCGGTCTCGTCAACATGGTCAATCGCCTAAACCATGGGTTGGACATCGGCGGGAACCCAATAGGCGGGCCGACGGCGTTTTTTATCGGCGTCGGTGTCAATCCATGCGCGGTTGATCTGGATTACGAGTTGCGCCGGTTCGAATGGAAGGTGGAAGCAGGCGCGGAGTTTGCGATCACTCAGCCCACCTTTGACGTGAAGCAGCTCAAAGACTTTTTGAAGCGCATTGAGCATTGCCGGATACCGGTGATCGCGGGTATCTGGCCGCTGGTCTCATATCGCAACGCGGAGTTTCTGGCTAATGAAGTGCCGGGCGTTGTGGTTCCCAAGTCGGTGCTGAAACGGATGGAGCGCATCACGGATAAGGACGCGGCGCGCGATGAAGGATTGGCGATCGCTCGAGAGACGCTGCTCGAGGTTCGAGATCTTGTCCAGGGGGTTCAGGTGTCCGCGCCGTTTGGCCGGGTGGCGTATGCGTTGGATGTGTTTAGCGTGCTGTGATCGGAGAACTGCCCGCTTGAATTGGCTTTGGCCGCGATGATAGGTTGAAGAGCTTGATGAGAAGAACTGTCATTCTGGTCTGTGCCGTCGCCACACTGACGGCCGGAGTCAGTGCCGGGCAGCAGGCAGGCGCGGCTCAGCAGCAAGGTATCACTACGGCCGCGCTGCGTGGATATCTCGATAAGATGAATCTGCGCTACGTCTCTCATCCAAAGAATGCGGATGCGCTGGTTGTTCCCAGGAGCGAGAACAAGAACGCCGAAAGGCTCGATTTGTATGTCGAGGTTCGTAAGGAACAATTGCTAGTTCTGACGGTTTACCCGAAGCTGAGGGGCCGTTACTTCACGCTGGCGCGGACGACCGATCGCGAGAAGATGTTTCAACGCTTGCTGGAAGCCAATCATCGTGCGTTCACGACGTTTTTCATCGACCCGCAAGGAGACATCGGGGCGCGGTTCACGATCACGACTGAGACCGGCGTGGCGTACGACGCGTTCCGCGTGGCTGTCACCGAGTTGCTGCGAATCGCGGACGAGTACACGCCGGTGCTTGATGAGTATATGATCAAGGAAGAGCGTAAACCTCAGTCTGTGCCGAATAAATAGCGCGGACTTAGCCTTGGCCTCGAGAGTGGGAAGAAAACCATGAGCAAGATGCTAATCGCACAGGTTCCGATAGCCATCGCGCTGACGTGCGGGTTTGCGGCGGGGCAGCAAATCGACCCAGCCCAGACGGCTCCGCCCAAGGTAGTAAAACCTGCTCCGCTGACATTCAGCGATCGGATGAAGCAGTTCCTGCGCCGCAGCGGCTCTAGTATCGACGATAGCAAGAGCACAGTTGACATGGTCGTGAGCAACTACCCCGACGCGAAAGGCGGCAAGGTCACGATCGTTTTGGTGAATGATCGCAGAAGAAACCTGCTTGGGTTTTACATTTACAACTTTGGGAGTCTCAAGAGTTCGGCAAACAAAGAGGCTGTTTACAAGTATCTGCTGGCGGCCAACGACTCGATAACAATTGGGAGCTTCTTTGTCGATAACGATGATGACATCGGCTACAAGTATTTGGTGAGCAGCGCGCAGGCGATGAACCAGGCAGCGTTTGACTACGCGTACTTTACGATGGCTGCGGTCGCTCGCGAGCGAAAGCCCCAGATCAAGAAATTGTTAGGCCCTGCGAACGAAGCCGATGAGAAGCCTCCGGAAGTGAAGAAGGCGGCGGAGGAAAAACCGCCGAGTTTCTGATGCTTGTAAGGCGAGCCCTCTGTGGCCGCCCTCCTGGCAACAAAGCTCGGTATCGAAACGAGGGCGGCCGCGGAGGGCCGCCCGCGACATTACTATGAGCGAGCGAAACCAACGCACAACTCTTCTTAAAGAACTACTCGCCGAGCGAATCCTTGTGCTCGACGGCGCGATGGGCACCGCATTCCAAGCGCGCCATCTCACCGCCGACGACTTCGGCGGTGTTCATCTCGAAGGTTGCAACGAGAACTTGGTCCTCACCCGTCCGGATGTCGTCCTCGATATACATCGAGGCTATCTCGAGGTCGGCGCGGATATAATCGAAACAAACACCTTTGGCGGTACGCCGATCGTTCTCGCCGAGTACGGACTTCAAGATCAGGTTCATCAACTAAACGAGACCGCGGCGCGGCTCGCAAGGCAAGCGGCGGATGAACTATCCACGGCCAACAAGCCGCGATTTGTTGCCGGTTCGATGGGACCGACGACAAAGGCCATATCGGTCACCGGCGGCGTTACCTTCGATCAACTGATTAACGGGTTTCACGATCAAGCAGCGGGGCTGGTCGCCGGCGGCGCTGACATTCTGATCGTTGAAACTCAGCAAGACACTCGAAACGTCAAAGCCGCGCTGATCGGAATCTGGCAGTTGTTTGACGAGATCGGTTTCAAAGTTCCGGTGATGGTCTCCGGCACAATCGAAGCGATGGGCACGATGCTGGCGGGTCAGACGGTTGAAGCTTTCTCGGCTTCTGTGATGCACGCTGATTTGTTGTCGCTGGGATTGAACTGCGCAACCGGCCCCGAGTTCATGACCGATCGCATTCGAAGCCTCGCCGAGCTGGCAGAGACCCGCGTGTCGTGCATCCCAAATGCAGGTCTCCCAAACGAAGACGGCGTCTACCTCGAAACTCCGGAAAGCATGGCGACTACGCTGGAACGTTTTGTCGATCACGGATGGATCAATCTCGTAGGCGGGTGTTGCGGCACGACTCCACCTCACATACGGGCTCTTGCCCAGATGGTTGAGGGTAAACGCCCACGAATTCCGGCGAAGCATCATCGAACGCTGTTTTCGGGGATCGACTTTGTTGAAGCCAGCGACGATCAGCGCCCGTTGATCGTCGGTGAGCGCACCAACGAGGTCGGGTCGCGCAAATTCAAACGCCTGATCAGCGAAGAGAAATACGAGGAAGCCGCGGAGATTGCCCGTCAACAAGTAAAGAGTGGCGCGCAGGTCTGCGATGTGAATCTGCAGAACGCCGATCGCGACGAGTTGTACGACGTCGATCGCTTTTACGAAAAGATGATCCGCGTGGTCAAAGCGCCGACGATGATCGACACCACCGATCCGGTCGCAATCGAGCGAGCGCTCACGTACTGTCAGGGCAAGTCGATCATCAACTCGATTAATCTCGAAGACGGTCTCGATAAGTTCGAGCGCGTCACTCCTCTCGCACGTAAGTATGGTGCGGCGCTTATTGTTGGCTGCATCGACGAAGATAAAGAACAAGCTCAGGCGATTACCCGCGAGCGCAAACTAGAGATTGCCCGCCGGTCCGTAAAGCTGCTCAACGAGGACTTCGGGATACGTACTGAGGACATCATCATCGATCCGCTGGTGTTTCCTTGTGCGACTGGTGACGCGAACTACGTCGGCAGCGCCGTCGAGACGATCGAAGGCGTCCGCCTGATCAAACAGGAGATTCCTTACGTCAAGACGATTCTCGGTATCAGCAATGTCTCATTTGGTCTTCCGGACGCGGGAAGGGAAGTGCTGAATTCGGTCTTCTTATATCACTGCACAAAGGCCGGGCTCGATCTTGCAATAGTCAACTCAGAAAAGCTCGAACGATACGCGTCGATTCCCGAGCAGGAACGCCATCTTTCTGAAGACCTGTTGTGGAATCGCGGCGACGATCCGATAGCGGCTTTCGCCGCGCACTTCCGCAGCGCGACTTCAAGGCAAAAGAAGAAAGCCAGCGACTTGCCGCTCGATGAGAGAATCGGAAACTACATAATCGAGGGAACCAAAGAGGGCTTGATCGCCGATCTCGATTTGAAGCTTAAGGAAGCGGCGCCGCTTGACATCATAAACGGCCCGTTGATGGCCGGGATGTCGGAGGTCGGGCGACTGTTCAACAACAACGAGCTGATCGTGGCCGAGGTGCTTCAAAGCGCCGAAGCGATGAAAGCGGCGGTGTCCCATCTCGAACAGTTTATGGAGAAGACTGCCGACAGTTCTCGCGGCCGGATAATCCTTGCTACGGTCAAGGGTGACGTGCACGACATCGGCAAGAACCTCGTCGATATAATCCTGTCTAACAATGGCTATCAGGTTGTGAACCTTGGCATCAAAGTTCCACCCGAGGTTCTTATTCAAGCCGTGCGGGAGCACAAACCCGATGCAATCGGGTTGTCCGGGTTATTGGTGAAGTCGGCGCAGCAGATGGTGCTCACCGCCGAAGACTTGAAAGATGCAGGGATCGATCAACCTTTGCTCGTCGGCGGCGCGGCACTGTCCGATCGCTTTACTCGCGGAAAGATTGCGCCGGCTTATGGCGGGACGGTTGTGTACGCGAATGACGCGATGAACGGGCTGGACATTTTGAACAAGTTGATGGATCCGCAGTCGCGCTCAAAGCTCGAAGGTGATCTGCTCGATCGAGACCTCGGCGTTGTAGCGCGTGTCACGGAAGTGACAGTTCCCGAAACTGAGCAGCGCAGCTCGAGGATTTCGCTCGATGTTGCTATTCCGTCCGTGCCCGATCTGGGCCGTCACGTGATTGAGACCGCTAACCTTGACGAGATTTGGAGCTACATAAACCCGCAGATGCTCTACGGGCGGCATATGGGGTTGCGTGGCAAATTCACTGAGCTGCTGGCATCAGGAGATCGGCTCGCGCGGGAGCTTGAAGAGACGATCGACCGGGTGAAGGAAGAATGCCGTACCGGCGCAATGCGAGCCGGCGCGGTATGGCAATTCTTCGAGGCGGAACGCGAAGGGAACTCGATTCACTTGTACAACGGCGCCTGGAATTCAGCCTTCAAATTGCCGGAGCCTGGCTCAAAGCCGTCCGTTGAGATTCCAATCGCAACCTTCCGCTTTCCTCGCCAACGCAAGGACGATGGATTATCGCTGAGCGATCTCGTCTTGCCCCACGGCGTCGACGGTCGCGATCACATCGCATTATTCGTAACGACTGCCGGCGAAGGGATCCGCGAGATCGCCGAGGAAGCAAAGCGGGCGGGTGAGTATTTGCGATCGTATGCGCTTCAGGCGTTAGCGCTTGAAACCGCGGAAGCTGCCGCCGAGTGGTTGCACTCGCGATTGCGCGAGGCTTGGGGTTTTCCGGATCCGCCGGACCTAAAGCGGCAGGCGTTGTTCCAGGCCCGCTACCGAGGCAAGCGATATTCATTCGGTTA
>DASRIZ010000293.1:0-7692 GCA_035649735.1 Blastocatellia bacterium
TGATCTTGAGTGATACAGCCGCTCGGTAAAACCGCCCTCTTTCAAGAAGGCCTGTTCGAGTTGACGCAGTTGTTGATCAAGGAGGTAGTTGGTCTGATGGATAAGACAAATCAATGTATTGGCTGCCACCTCGGGAGGTGAATCTTCGATATAGGGCCTATAGGTCATATAGGACCTATCGTTCTTATAAGCCAGGCGTCTCACCTCCTGGGCCGTAGGGTGGTTCTTCCCCCAAAGCATCAAACCACGCTGGCGCAGGAAATCCTCATAATCCAGCAAGAGTTCTTCGAGGCTCGCGCGAGCTACACCAATCAGTTTCAATTCAAACTTTTTCGAAGTTCCCGAAGCCTGGCTTCCTTCAGCAATATTCTGTCGTCCGCTGCGCGCCGCCTGCACCATCTGGTCGTGTGTCCGCGAGCGATTGTCGATAAACCGATCGCAGAACTTAACAGTAGCATCGTAGACAAGCTCGGCCTGCTGGAAGGATTTCAATTGACGGTATCCGCCATGTTTGGGAATCAGACGTTCTTTATTCATCGCGGTAAATTCCAGTGGTAATAGGTCCTATATGTCCTATAGGTCCTATATTTTTATCGGTCCAATATTCCTTCTCAAAGCAATCTATTCTCCTGAAAACTGAAGTAACCTCCCTTTCCAACGATGATGTGATCCAGCACCCTGATTTCAACCGTTCTTGCAGCCTCTACGACGGACCGTGTCAGATGCTTGTCTTCCTGCGAAGGATCGGGGTCGCCGCTGGGATGGTTGTGGCTGAGAATCAGACCTGCTGCTTTGTAGGTCAGCGCCGCTTTTATTATCTGACGCGGGTAGACTATCGCGCGGTCCACGGTTCCTTCCTGCAACACCTCGTGGTCGATTACCCGGTTTTTGACGTTGAGAAAGATCACCATGAACGCCTCGTGTGGAAGCCCCGCAAGCCTCACTCGCGCGAATTCCACCACTGCGGCCGGCGATGAAAGCACGTCTTTGCCCTCCATTCGCTCCTCGAGATAGGCCGCGAACAGCTCTTTTACCAAACGAATCAGGATCGCCGATGAAGCCCCAACCCCGTGGACCGATTGCAATTCGTCCTGACTTGCATCCAGCACTCCATTCAAGCTCCGAAACCGCTTCATCAGAGCTTTTGCCACAGGTTTGACGTCAAGCCTCGGAATTGCGTAAGTCAGAAGTAGTTCGAGGGATTCGTAATCGTGAAGGCCTTCGGCACCCGCTTTCAGAAACTTCTCGCGGAGCCTCTTCCTGTGTTCCAGGTAGTCGGGTTTGTTTTCCATCTGACAGCTCTCCGCTGCCCAAACCGTTTTGATTACCCAGGAACGGCGGTCCCAGCGATTATACACGCGTCGAAGCGGCGGGCAATCACAGTCGAGTCATTGTCCACCATTGTCCAGCACGGTTGACGCCAGCCGTACATCGCAATAGCATAACGGTTCCTCCACACGCACCGTACTCGTAGGCTCATTTCACTGATGGAAGCCTTATGAAGAAACTCGCGGTAATCACCTGCGCCGGGCTGTTGCTGCTCTCTGCTGGTCAACACTCAGCAACGCTGTCCAATGGATTCTCGTCGAGACTCGCACAGACAAATCTCCACGACGCGTCGGATCTCGCGAAAAAAGCTCGTTCCGTACTAGCCCAAACTTCGGGTCGCATCGAGCTTGCCGGCCTCGCGAAACCCGTCGAGGTGATTCGTGATAAGTGGGGGATCGCTCACATTTATGCGCAAACACAGAACGATCTGTTCTTCGCTCAAGGATTCGTAGCCGCGCAAGACCGCCTGTGGCAGATGGAACTGTGGAGACGTACTGGCGAAGGCAAGCTTGCCGAAATCCTGGGCCCCTCGGCTGTCGAGCGAGACAAATTCGCCCGCCTCATGCGTTATCGAGGCGATATGGAAGCCGAATGGAAGAGCTACGCGCCTGACGCAAAGCCGATCATCGAATCGTTCGTCCGTGGTGTGAATGCCTTTATTGACTTGAGCCGCGATCGGTTGCCTATCGAATTCCAACTGACCGGGATTCGCCCCGATCACTGGACGCCCGAGGTTTGCCTGTCTCGCATGGCCGGCTACGTTATGACCCGCAACGCGTCCAGCGAAATTCAACGCGCGCAACTCGTACGGATGTTGGGAACCGAAAAGACCGGTGAGCTGCTCGAAACCGATCCCCTAAAGAAACTCGAAGTTCCCGCAGGACTCGATCTAAACGGGATTGATAGCAAGATTCTCAGTGGGGCCGCGAGTGGAACTCTTTCGTTCGGCAGCGAAGGCTCCAACAATTGGGTAGTCAGCGGCGCTCTCACTAAAACCGGCAAGCCGATCCTTGCTAATGATCCTCACCGATCAATCGGACTCCCGTCACTCCGTTATCTCGTCCACCTGGTCGGCCCCGGTTGGAACGTAATTGGCGCGGGCGAGCCCACGCTTCCGGGTGTGGCCGCGGGTCACAACGAACGAATCGGATTCGGATTTACAATTGTCGGAATTGATCAGCAGGATCTCTACGTCGAGGAGACCAATCCAGCGGATCCAACCCAATATCGCTATAAAGATAAATGGGAAAGGATGAAGATCGAACGGGAGATGATCGTAGTGAAAGGATCATCCGCACCCGTTGAAGTCGAAGTCGAGCTGCGTTTTACGCGTCACGGACCGGTAATCTACGAAGACAAGGCGCTGAATCGGGCCTACGCGTTGCGATGGGTTGGCAGCGAGCCCGGCTCGGCGGGTTATCTGGCATCGCTTTCATTGAACCGCGCTAAGAACTGGCCCGAGTTTCTAAAAGCACTCGAGCGATGGCGGGTCCCGTCTGAGAACCTGGTTTATGCGGACGTTGACGGCAATATCGGATGGCAGGCGGCTGGTTCTTCGCCGATAAGACGAGGATGGTCCGGGTTGCTTCCGATCCCCGGGAACTCCGGTAGTTATGAGTGGAACGGATGGCTTCCACTATCGGAATTGCCACGCGCTTACAATCCGGCGAAGCGTTTTATAGCGACTGCCAATCACAAGATCATCCCCGAGGGATATAAACACGAGATCAACTTTGAGTGGTCTGCTCCGTACCGTTTCCAGCGCATTGAAGAAGTCTTGAAGAAAGGGAATAAGTTCACGGTAGCGGACTTCGAGAAGCTGCAGCACGACGAAATGTCGCTCCCTGCCAGACAGCTTGTCCCGTTGCTTGAAGGGTTGAAGATAGCTGACCCGGCGGTGCGCAATGCCCGCGATCTGCTTGTCACGTGGGACAAAGTATTGTCGAAGGATTCAGCGGCCGCAATGCTATATGAAATGTGGCTCACCAAATTGAGCGCTCGTGTGTCAAAGCTCGCGATTCCATCCGAAGCGTCGAGCGTTTTGCGCGGCGGAGTCTCTCTCTCCAGGATTATTCAATCGTTGACTTCTTCGGACCCAAGAGTCTTCGGCGCCAACCCGCAAGCAAAGAGAGACGAGTTGTTGATCACCAGTCTCGCCGAGAGCGTGAGTGCGCTGCGTGAAACCGGAGCCGAGATGAAAAAATGGCGCTGGGGTCAGGCTCATGTGGCGGAATTCAAGCACTCACTCTCGACCGACGATGCGCGCCGTGCAGTCTTTGACCTGAAGCCTGTTTCTCGCGGGGGTGATGGAAACACGGTTAACGCGACAAGCGGGGCGAGGTTTAGCCAACGCAGCGGCGCTTCATTTCGCGAGATCCTGGATCTCAGCGACTGGGACAGATCAGTCGCGATCAACGTGCCTGGTCAATCGGCTCAACCCGAGAGCCCGCACTATGGCGACTTATTGCCGCTCTGGGCGGAAGGCAGGTACTTTCCGCTGCTCTACAGTCGCGATTCTGTAGAAAAGAATGCAGATGCCCGATTGGTGCTCGAACCAAAAAGGGCAAACCAGGCAGTGACAAAACAGTAACCGCTTCGATCATCGTTTGGTATATGTAACTTAGACCAAACAATCACAGGTTTCTGAAGCTCGATTTCACACGGAGGAAGAAATGTTGAAAAGATACACGGCTATTTTGCTTACGGTCACTATGTCCCTGGCCTCGGCTGTTGCGGTAAGCGCGCAAGGGCCGGAGAAGTTCGACCAGGCAGCGATCGACAAGATTAAAGAAGAAGGAATGAAACATTCTCAAGTAATGGATATCTTGAGTTATCTCACCGATGTGCCGGGTGCCCGGCTCACAGGGTCGCCAGGCCTGAAATCAGCGCAGGAGTGGGCCAAACAAAAGCTCGCGGGGTGGGGCTTGCAGAACGCCCAGCTAGAAGCGTGGGGTCCCTTCGGGCGTGGTTGGTCGCTTGAAGGCTTCTCGGCGAATCTCATCAAACCAAACTATGCGCCGCTTATCGGTTACCCAAAGGCGTGGTCGCCTAGCACAAACGGGGTGCTCCGCGGCCAACCGGTCTACTTCGAAGCGAAAACCGAAGCCGATCTCGAAAAGTACAAAGGTAAACTCAAAGGGGCGATCGTCCTATTGAGTGCGACGCGTGACGTAAAGGCCCAATTCGAAGCGCTCGGCAAACGTCAAAGCGACGAAGAGCTTCTTCGGCTGGCTGCCGCAGACCCACCCTCGCAAGGGGGACAGCGCGGCGGAGGCAGAAACTTCCAGCCGACAGACGAGCAGCGCGCGGCGCAGGCTCTTCAAACCAAGAAGTGGCTCATGCTCCAGAGCGAGGGCGCGGGCTTGGTGCTTGAACCCGGGCGCGGTGACGGAGGAACAATGTTCGTCCAGTCAGCCACTCTTACTTATCCTGAGAGTGTCCCACGCGAGCAACAAAAGAATATTCGCGATAAGGACGCGCCGCCTATCGTCCCCCAGGTTATTCTGGCAGTCGAACACTACAACCGGTTGGTGCGGATGATCCAACGCGGCGCGCCGGTTCAGCTCGAGTTCAATGTTTCAGCGAAGTACTATGATCAGGACTTGATGAGCCACAACGTTGTCGCCGAGATTCCAGGAACCGATCTTAAAGATGAAATTGTGATGCTCGGCGCGCACTTCGATTCGTGGCACAGCGGCACCGGAGCCACAGATAACGCCGCCGGCTCGGCTGTGTGCATGGAAGCCTTGCGGATACTGCAAACGCTCGGCTTAAAACCGCGTCGTACGATTCGAATAGGGTTATGGAGCGGCGAAGAACAAGGGCTGCTCGGGTCGCGCGCTTATGTGTCTCAGCATTTCGCAAAGCGCCTTGGTCCCGAGCCCCGATTTGGTGGTGGCGGTCCTCCGGCCGCGGGTGCGACTTCCGAGCCGCAAACGCCTCCCCAATTCGAGATCAAACCCGAACACGAAAAGTTCGCCGGTTATTTCAATCTCGATAACGGAACCGGCAAGATCCGAGGAATCTACCTGCAAGGCAACGACGACGTGCGCCCGATCTTCCGCGCCTGGTTCGCGCCGTTCAAAGATCTAGTGGGCACATCGAAGGGCAACTCTGTTGCGACAATCTCAATCTCCAACACCGGAGGGACAGATCATCAGTCATTCGACGGAGTCGGTTTGCCGGGCTTTCAGTTCATCCAGGATCCAATCGAGTATGACACGCGCACTCACCACTCAAATATGGACGTGTATGATCGCATCCAGGAAGAGGACATGAAGCAAGCGGCTACCATAATGGCGGCGTTTGTTTACAACACCGCGATGCGCGACAAGAAGCTTCCGCGTAAGGCGATGCCCGGACAACCGGTCGCTCGAACCGGACAATAAATGACACGCTTTTCTTTTAGAGCGCGACCCGAGGCAAGCTCCTTGGGTCGCGCTTTGTTGTTGATTTCGCCTCGATACCTCTTACCCTACCCAGCCCATGACTCGATAGCCGGCGACATCGATCCGCATCTTGATTTGAGGTCTCTTTTTGAGCTGGCAGTCTAGTTGACAAGCCGGAGTCATCGAAAGAGAATAGTTTCGCTCTTCTTTTAGTGCGCTGAGCCGAAAAAAGACGCACCAGGCATCACCCGTATCCCAAGAGTCCATGCCTGATCGACTAAACGCGGTCCTAAAATGCTGGGTCCGCTAAAACAAATCCGTAAGGCGCTCAGAAGTTATGCAACTTCAAAGGGGGATAACACTGTGAAGAAGAATTCTCTCGTATTGCTGGCAATTTTGCTTCTCGTCAGCGTGGTGGCGTTAGGCCCGCAGGTCGGCCCAACTCGCGCGGCGGCAGTCAGAATTCAGACGGATTTGCCGGATCTGATAGTCCGTAGCGACGTTCTCAGAAACCACTGGCTTGTTCGTATTGAAGACCTGCCGGCGAGTTTTTGCAGTGTCGAGGAGGGCAACATAACTCCCGGCATTCGCAAGCTTGTTCGTTTCACCGTGACTACTCCGAACGTCGGCACAGGAGATATCTCTGTTGGAGATCCGAACGACCACATCGCCGCGGGGGATGGGCTTTTCGAGCTTGCGACTTGTCACAATCATTATCACTTTCGACACTACGCTTTGTATGAGTTGATTGAACCGGGCAATCCAGTTCCCTGGAAAGCCGCCAAACGTGGTTTCTGTATGCTCGACACTGATCCTAATCCGCAATGGCTGGGCGGGCCCGTACCGGGTCAGCCACAGTATCGCAATTGCGGGGCGGTTGGTATTCCCGGGAACCAGGGAATAAGCGCCGGCTGGTCGGATACCTACAATCTGCATTTGGGCGGACAATACTTTGTCCTGGATGGAGGAGACGGTCAACCGCCGGTACCTGAAGGAACGTATATCATCCGCATAACGGTCAATCCTCCGTTTGTTGCGGGTCCCGGTGAGCCATGTCCCCATGTCGACACGAACGGCTTCTGCCACCAGCTTCCCGAGTCGAACTACGAGAACAACGTTGGCGAGGTCACCATCTACATTCCGAATCGTCCGGGAAGGTCTGGAGTGGGACCGGAGAAGGGCTCGCCTCATCTCAATGCCGAGCCGGTTGATTAGCTGATACAACTAGCAAAGCCCCTGAGCGAGTCGTCGCGGAGACGCAGAAAAGTGTTCAATATCTGCGTCTCCGCGCTGGGTCCTTGCGCTCACAATGAGCCTGCATGGTTGTTAATAGGCGAGGCTCGAGCGCTCGGTCGTTATATTTCTATTCTTTGATCCATATAGTCTTAATGTTCACGAACTCGCGAATCCCATGAACACCAAGCTCCCGTCCGTAACCTGAATGCTTCACGCCCCCGAACGGCAATCGGGGATCACTTGCCACCATCCCGTTTATGAACACACATCCGGCGTCGATCTCTTCGATAAGACGTCTCTGTTCATCCGTGTCATTTGTCCAGGCGCTGGCGCCAAGACCGAATAGCGTATCGTTGGCGATCCGGATCGCTTCACCGATATCAGACGCCCGGAACAATGAAGCAACCGGCCCGAACAATTCCTCGCGATAAGCAGGCGAGTCTTTCGGTACATCCGTCAAAACCGTAGGCGGGTAGTAGTAACCCGGATCCGCAAGCCGCTTTCCTCCAGTCAGAATCCGTCCTCCGAGTTCGACTGTTTTGCGTACCTGAGCCTCAAGATCCTCGAGTATCTGAGACGTGGCGAGAGGGCCCACCTGAACGGTGTCGTCCATCGGATTACCAACGTGAAGCGATTGCATACCTTTCACAAATCGGTCCTCGAACTCGTCGCCAATACCCTCCGAGACAATGAAACGTTTCGCGGCAATACACGATTGCCCGTTGTTGATCGTACGAGC